>NZ_FMXB01000029.1 GCF_900103415.1 Methanobrevibacter millerae | reverse complement strand
TATCAATAGGCGTTTAAAGTCGTTGATAAACTCCAATTCTTTATTGTAGATAAAACGATATATTCCAATATTAGACTCAACAGCACTAATATTAACAATCTTTTCACCTTTATCATTCATATCTGCTTTTGCAGGATAAATCCTAACCTCAATATTCTCTTTGACAACATTCATACGAATTTAAAACCACCATATTCTTTTTTTTTATAAATGAGTACAATATAATAAATTATTTTTTTTATAGAGTAATAAAATTTCACCTAGAGTGCTTGATAAGTATTATACACAGTACAAATAAATAATAATATTTAGTTATTTTTCTCTTTGCCTTTCAATATATTTTCGTATAGTTTCTATATTTGCTCCAACCAGACGTAGTGATAAAATAACCTGTTTTCCAAAAAGCACTCTTCCAAAGAAACCTTTTAATACCAGGATAATCTCTTTTAATAATCCTGCTGCTAGAAGTTTTATAATGCATTAATAAACCTAACAAGATTGGTACTAGGCATAGCATCAAATAGTATATGAATATGATTCAGCTTCCCAATTTAGACTCCTCAACCCTTAACACCATACTTACCACCAATATCTGAAAATATAAACCATCAAAGAATCAAAAATATCCTGATCAATCACTTTCCTACGATATTTAACAACCAACACCAAAATGAAAAGTTAACTTGTATACCGAATGCTGATTCCTATCCAAATCACTACTCATAAATAGCTAATATAAACAAATAAATATTTAAAACCACCTATTACAAACGTATACCAATACAAGCACACTATAAAAAAAAACACACACCCCATCGCACAATTCATCCCCAACCTAAGAGAGGTGGAGTATTCTTGCTAATATTATGATAAAATTTAGTCCAATCAGTCCCTTTCCACATTTAATCCACCACCAAAAATAATGTATATACATCCCTTGTTAAATCTTCACAAAAAATAATTTCTAAATTAATATCTTTTATTTTTTGAAAAGTTACTGGATTAAACTCTTCTTCACCAGTCTGGACAATGATTAAAATTTGGTCTAAAGGTTCTTCTGGATCTTTAAAGAATTCCAGAACACAATCGAAATCAGGAAAATACTTTTCAATCATTGGTTTAACGGTGATTAAACCTTCAACTAAACCTTCGTGGATTTTACAAAAATCGAGGATTTCTTTAGGATTAGGTATATCGTAGTACTTGTAAAGTTCATTGAATTCATCAGTTGATATTTCAGATATTGGTGTAATAACTTCTTTAGTAATTCCATTTGCCATTTTAACAAACTCCAATGGTTAATAAATTAAATATTTTTCAATACCCTAATTGAAAAATTAACTATGATAATATATGATTTTAAAGCATATAAAGCTTTCTATAATCCCTAATCAGAAAATAAAAGGTTAATATAAACGATTATAACCAATTATTGTTAATTAATATATATTAGATTAATTAATTACATTATCTAAAGAATTTGATTGATATTAATTTTAATAATTCGAAGCTAATACAGAAATCAGGACATTACACTTGAAATATAACTAAATAAATGATTTTTTAAAAAAATACTTATAAGATATTAAATCAAAATAAAGTTAATTTATACAATTATAATCAAAATAAAGTATTATACAAGTATTATTATGTTTAAAAACATAAATTAATTAATAAGAAAATAAAACAATAAATTAGTAGAATAATTTCAAGTATAAAAAAAGAGAAATAAAGATAAATTAATATCTTTAGATTAAAATTCCGTTAACAACGCCATCCTGACCAGGTCTGGATGTTACTTTAGCATTACCTTCAGGAGTTTCTACAACAGCACCTTTGGTAATGATATTCCTTCTTACGTAGTTAGGGTTTGCGTCGTTTTCGATTACTCCTAAAATATCGGTAACTTGGGTTTTACCGGTTTTAACATCGGTT
Source organism: Methanobrevibacter millerae (assembly GCF_900103415.1). Classification (NCBI taxonomy): domain Archaea; kingdom Methanobacteriati; phylum Methanobacteriota; class Methanobacteria; order Methanobacteriales; family Methanobacteriaceae; genus Methanobrevibacter; species Methanobrevibacter millerae. The sequence continues at coordinate 21,385 of NZ_FMXB01000029.1, read as the reverse complement.
AAATTGATTTTGTTGGTGGTTGCTAATCTGAGCTTTTCGTTTCCACCGCGAGTACGGATTTTTCTTAATTTCTTTTCATCTACCCTAGTTTCAGCTGGGTCTCTTCCTAATTCTGATTTTCTTTTTCCACGGTTTGCAACGTTTCTTGCACCTGATGGACTTCTAGTTGATTTTCCTTGAGAAATTGCCATTATTTCACCTAATAAATATAAATAATTAATTAATAATCGCTGCCATTAAGTCTCTTTTCAGTAAACTGTTGGACAAGAAAAATAACAATTTACATTATGAGAGCAAAAAAGAGTCCTTAATGAATAATGATAATAAAATATTTCTTTATCATTATATATAAACTTTATTTTTTTGAAGGATTTTGGCCTTCATCCTTGACAAATGAAAATTTTAGATTGCAGTTTGCACAGTAAAAATCGTCAATAAGCGCACTTCCGCAAACAGGACACTTGTCAGGTGTTGTAGATAAATACAAAAATCCCTTGTTATTTGGCGTTTTATCAGGAATTATAGGTTCAGGATCTTTAAAAACTTCTGTTGTTTTTGATTTGGCAAGTATCTCATCAACAATTCTATCGAAATCATCTTCAGTAATTTCACCGTCTTCACTGGCTGACAGAATTCTTTCAATATCCTCATCACTGATCTTGTCGCCCAAAACGTCCTTTAACAGGTCAACCAAATCGTTGTCTTCGATATAATATTCTTCCTCTTGCATCAATTAATAGTATGTGGATAATAATTAATATTATTTATCCACAAATATCTTTCGGCTCGATTCTTTCAAGGTATTCGTCCGGAATCATTTCATCATCGACATAGCTTAAATCGATTTTATCCTCGGGGAAATCCGGTATAAAATCATCGGGATTGTCGTAGATGTAATCTGAAATGTTTGACTTCAGATTGGCGATTATTTCGTCAACGTCGATTTCATCGAGCTGATCCTCGTACTCATAAACGATTTCCTCTAAAACCTCATCCGGCAGGTCATTCAAGTAATTATTCATTCCAAAACCTCCTAGTTTGCTCTCATCACACAGTCGATGTCGGGAATGTTGAAATAATTCCCGGATTTTGAGGAGTAAATCCTCTCATCGGCTATGAAGAGTTCAAAGTCTATTTCTTCCTTGCTGCATTTAAGAGATATTGCCACGTTCGGATCTTCCAAAATGCTTTTCTTTACGTTCAACACGTTTGACGCATCACCGATGAAGAATGAAACAGGCAAATTGTTTATATCTGTGCTTAAAAACACGCCGTTTGATATGTCATAATTTGCAACATATCCCTTCTTATCAGATAATTTACAGACAAAAGTGTCATTTTTTTCATCGTAAGTGGATATTAACTCTTTGGATGTCATAATATCAAACCTCTACGAATACTTTATACATCAAACAATATAAAGCAAATCCTAGAGCGTTTGAGAAGTAATCCATTTGTTTAATAAGGAAATAATTATTTAACAGGGAAATAGAATTGTCCTCACTCCTAAGAATTGTCCTCACCGAAAAAGTATTTTAAATATTATTGTCAAAAATATAATATGGTGTTTGTGTGTGCAAGGAAACGAAAGAACAACTGGAACTGGAAGCTGAAATCAAATCACAGGCTCATGAATTTTTAAAGTACCTCAATTCGACGTTGCCTGAAAGCATGGAGCTTGAATATGAAGGCTTTTACAGAAGAGGCTTTTTTGTAACCAAAAAGAGATATGCCGTTATCGAAGACGGCGAGATAATAGCCAAAGGCCTTGAACTGGTCAGAAGGGACTGGGCTCCAATCGTTAAAAGAACACAGGAAGCCGTGCTGATGGCAATCTTAAAAGAAGGGGATTCCCAGAAGGCCATCGATGAGGTTAAAAAGGTATTGAAAAGAATAAGAAAGGGTGACGTTGAACTTAAGGAGCTGATTATTCACACACAGATAAACAAGCCGTTAAGCGAATACAAGCAGGTTGGGCCTCACGTCGTGGCCGCACAGATTATAGAGGACCATGGAATCAAGGTTACCAAAGGAACCATCATCCAGTACATCATAAAAAAAGGAAAAGGTTCAATAAGCCAGAGGGCGGTTCCCTATGAATACAGCGAAGGCATTGCCTACGACAAGGACTACTACATTAACAACCAGATAATTCCCGCCGTCGGACGTATCATGGAGCCTTTGGGATACTCAAAAAAGGATTTGCAAGACCTGTCTGTCGGTGAAAAACAGCAAAGCCTTGACGCATTTTTCTAGCTATAAAATCGTATTGACATCACCAATATTATCGATAATTGTTATATCCAGCTGTTCCTGTCTTATGTATTCCCTGTCATCTTCGGTGACATCGGAATTGACAAGAATGGCGCTCATTCCAGCATTGACCGCACCCAGGGCGTCTTCACGGAACTTGTTTCCAATCATTACTGACTTTTCAGGATCTCCCTTCATTTTCCTTAAAGCAACATCATAGATTAATTTATCCGGTTTTTTGCGCCCGACCTCTTCGGAGGTGATTACTTCATCGAAAAATGAATAGATGTTTAAACGGACGAGCTTTTCCCACTGCTTTATGGTGATACCGTTTGATATTACGGCCAGCCTATATCCCTGGCTTTTCAGATAGATTAAAGTGTCCGTGGTTTCTGCAAAAGGTCTTAAAAGAGCCATTTTTACGTTGTGATAGGTAATCATTCCCAAAGCAACGAGCATCGGGTCTTCATGGCCCAAAACAACCTGAGTCAATACGTTGAAGTGCTTTCCATAGTTTGATCCCTTTTCACGGATGATTGTTTTTAAAACACCGTAGGCTTCATCCTTATCCAATGGAAGTCCGTTGTCAACCATCAGTTCAATAGCTGCCTTTCTTGCAGTCTGCGCAAATGCGGAAGTATCCAAAAGCGTATCATCCACATCAAAAAATACTACACGATTTTCCTCTTCATTTCTCAACATTTTTTTACCCCCTGCTATTAATCATTCTAGAAATCCAGCTCCAAAGTTACAGGACAGTGGTCTGAACCGTAAATGTCGCTCAATATGGAAGCTGACTTAACATTATCCTTAATTTCCTCATTCACATAGAAATAATCCAGTCTCCACCCGGCGTTCCTGTCACGTGCTCGGGTACGGTAGCTCCACCAGGTGAAATTGTTCTCTCCCTCGTCAAACATTCTGAAAGTGTCAATGAATCCTGCCTTTTCAAGCTCGTCAAGCCATGCGCGCTCTTCGGGAAGGTATCCTGACTTTCCTTCACAGTTTTTCGGATTGTAAACGTCAATCGGGTGGTGGGCTATATTGTAGTCTCCGGTGATTACGAGGTTCTTTCCCTGAGCCTTAAGCTCTTTCAGTTCGGCCAATAAAGCATCGCAGAATGCCACCTTAAAATCAAGGCGCTTTGCATTCATTCCGCTGTTCGGGAAGTAGATGTTATACAGAATAAAGTCATCGTATTCTATTTTTAAAACCCTTCCCTCGCTGTCGAACTCTTCGATTCCCAGTCCATTAGTGACATTGACCGTTTTGATTTTTGAGTAGGTTCCAACGCCGCTGTAGCCTTTCTTTTCGGCTTCGATGAAATGGGATTCGCAATCTTCAAGGTTAGCCAATCTCTTTGGAATGTCCTTTTTCGTGGCTCTCACTTCCTGGAAGTTAATGATATCTGCGTCGGTGTTTTCAAACCAGTCCCAGAACTCTTCCTTTTTGGATACTGCCCTTATTCCATTGACATTCCATGAAACCAGCTTTATTGTCATTAGAGTTTCACCCCGTCATCCAGTTTCAGTTCGCGAAGCCATTTGATGTCGCTTTTGTAAAGCATACGGATATCGGATACATCATATCTAATCATTGCAAGCCTTTCAATACCCAAACCGAATGCCAGTGCAGGCTGGTTGATTCCCAATGGCTTTAAAACTTCCGGGCGGAACATTCCGGCTCCTCCAAGCTCAATCCAGCTTTCCTTTTCCTCCAGATAGATTTCAGTTTCTGTAGATAAATAAGTGTAAGGGAAGTAGGCAGGACGGAACCTGACCTCGAATCCTAGTTTCTTATAAAATTCCTTCAATGTACCTAAAAGATTCTGATAGCTGATATTTTCATCACAAACGAGTCCTTCTACCTGATGGAACTCAGGCAAATGCTTGTAATCGAAAGTCTCTCTTCTGAAAACCCTTCCGACTGAAAACATCTTGATTGGAGGCTCATGCTCATAAAGGTGCTTTGTTGAAATTCCGGTCGTATGGGTTCTTAAAACACTCTGGCGCGCAATGTCTTCACTCCAGTCGTACTGCCAGCCGATAGAACCCGTTCCACCACCGGTTTCATGGGTTTCGGCCGTTAACTTAACCAGTTCCTCATCAGGCAAATCGCAGGTTAAAGGATTCTTGAGATAGAAAGTGTCCTGCATTTCACGTGCTGCATGATCTTGAGGCTGGAAAAGTGAATCGAAATTCCAGAACGCAGATTCGACATATTCCCCGTTGTCTTCTGAAAATCCCATGTTTAAAAATATTTCACGAATTTCATCGATGATGACCCTTAACGGATGCTTTTTGCCCGCAAATATTACAGGAGCTTCTGCGTTAATGTCATATGGACGGTACTGAAGGCTTTTCCACTCACCGTCTTTCAATTGCTGGTGAGTTAATTGGGTAGCCTGCTTTTGGATTATAAAACCGTGATTCAATATTTCTTCACCTTTCGGAAGGATTTTAAAGGAATGTGAGGCTTCCTTTTTAATGTTCAAAATGTTTTTTCTTCCAGTTAATTTATTGAATCCTTCAAGCAAGTCGTCAGTGAACAGCTTTACTCCGTCAGCATTGGCCTTTAAATATTCCAGAACCTTTTCATCAACGTCCATCTTTGAAACAAAGTCATTACCAAAATCGGTGATGTTGACAACACCCTTATCAATTTGAGCCCATTTCTTTCGGCGAAGCCATCCGATTGCAATTCCAGTTTCCTTTTTGTCGATGCCCGCTTCATCGGCCAGGTCTTTCATGTCGATACGTTTCTTGCTTGCCAGAACATCGAGTATTTTCCTTTCCGGAAGTCCCTCTTCGGCATACTTGAGCCCGTCTTCGGTGAGGGAATAGGTTTCCTCAACTTTCTTGTCAACTTCAATAATGTCTTTAGAAGCAAGTGAACCTGCTGCGCTCATAACTGATTTTATGTCCATGCCAGTATTTTCAGCTATATCTTCAGGAGCAGCCTGAGGGTTAGCCTCTAATTCTTTTAATAACATTTTTTCATAAATATGTAATTCATTAATGGTTTTTTCAATATCCTCACTCATTTAAACACCATCTTAATGTAATCATTAATAATAATATAATATATATTTGAATATGTTAATAAATATATTGTAAAAATCAAGAAACTGGGATAAAAATGGAGAAAACTGAAGATATTGATTTGATAGTTAATCACCCGAAAAAGGCAATAAACAAGCTGGCAATTCCAATCATCATAAGCAACCTGTTCATGGTTTTAAACAATATTATCGACGGAATTTGGGTTGCGGGGCTTGGAGCCGGCCCTCTGGCTGCGGTGGGTTTTGTAACTCCAGTATTTCTGGCATTCGTTGGATTTGCAAACGGCCTTGGAGCTGGAGCAAACAGCCTCATAGCAAGATATATCGGAGCCGAAAAGTATGAGGATGCCGGAAACAGCGCAATACATTCCATAATATTAAGCATTATCGTAACAGTGATATTTACTGCATTTATTCTTGTGATTTTAAAGGATTTGCTCATTAGGATGGGTGCAGCCGAAGTCATTGGACTGACTTTAGATTACGGATATATCGTTCTTGGAGGAGTCTATTCCGTCTTTATCCCTGCAATGATGTCTGCGATATTCCGCTCACAGGGTGAAATCAAAAGGGCATCCTACCCTCTGATGTTTACGGCGATTTTCAACATGATTTTGGACCCGATTTTCATCTATGTCCTGGGATGGGGCATAACCGGAGCGGCAATAGCTACCGTGATTGCTGCAACACTTCCGATGATTGCGATGATTTACTGGATGTTTATAAAGCAGGACAGCTTTCTTCAAATCAAACTGAGCGAATACAAAAGGGACATAAACATCTACAAGGACATTCTCGTTGTGGGAATTCCCGCAAGCCTAGAGCAGTTCATCATATCCTTCAATTCAATTTTAATGAATTACTGGCTCACCATTCTTGTGGGAACCATAGCAGTTGCAGCATATACAGCAACGTGGAGACTGGTGGCCGTTGGAATAGCACCATTAATCGGTATCGGCGTGGCCAGCCTGACCGTTGGAGGAGCGGCCTACGGAGCTCGAAACTACGACAACATGAAAACCGCACTTAACTACGGCATTAAACTGGGTTTGATTTCATCAATCGTTATTTGCGCAACATTCTTTATATTTGCAGAGCCTTTCTCCTACGTATTTTCATATTCAGCAGACAGTGCGATGCTTTCAGAAAGAGTGGCCGAAGCAATCAGAATCTTATGTTTCTTTTTACTGCTGATGCCTTTAGGAGTAATAGCCGGAAACCTATTCCAGAGCATGGGAAAAGGAACGATTTCACTGATATTGACAATATTAAGGGCGTTTCTCCTGGAAATCATATTTGCAGGACTTTTCGGATTTGTCTTTAACTGGGGTGATGTTGGAATATACGCAGGTCTTGTCTGCGGAATGGCTGTCGGATCACTAATCAGTTACCTCTACATCAATTACTACCTGAAAAAGCACAGGGATTACTTTAAATGAATCAAAACATTCTTTTGAATATTCTAAAAATGATTTTTGAGTAGAGTTTTTTTACAATATTCAGATTGGCTTCCTGGCCGTAATCCTGATTGATCAAACCTGTCGAAGTCCAAAATTCATTATCTGCCTTGATTGGCTCTTCAACATAGTTCATTGCCTTCCAGGCTGCAAAATAGGTAACGTCACCAAATGAAGGAGAGTGCAGCTTTTCTGATTCCACATCACGGAAGAATTTCTCGGCGGTTTTGACATATCTTGAGGTGTCAACGGATTCCTCTCCGCCCAAAGCAATTGATATCTTATAGACCTTATTGACTCCCCAATGCCTTAATGTTTCATCAATATAGCTAGCCACTTTCTTATGACCAGCTCCGGCAGTAGTAACAACGACCAGCGCCTTTTTTGTAAAGAACTGCGGCCTGTGATAGAAATAAGCGGTATGGTCAAGGAAGTTCTTTAAAAGAGAAGTAACATTCAGGGCGTAAACCGGTGAAGCGATAATGATTCCATCGCACTGCCTGATTTTTTCAACTATCGGATTGACTTTACTGAAATGAGGGCATGTACTTTCTCCTTCAACAAAACAGTTAAAGCATCCTATGCAGAACGGAATCTGCTCTTCGATCAAATGGATTTCTTCAAACTCAGCGTCAAAATCACTTATAAGCTGTTTTACTGCACCGTATGTATTTTTTCTTCTTGGAGAACCGTTAATTATTAAGTATTTCATCTTATCACTAGTTAATTGTAAATTACTGAAAAATCATTGAAAATAAGAAAAATAATTATAATTATATTAAAAAAATCAATGACCAAATGCAGAACTACCTAAATAATTCCACAAATGACTCGTAGACATTGATTAAACCCATGGTTATGTTTTAGTGAAAAAAATTCACAAAATGGAATTTAATTAAAAATTCTCTAATAAACATTATTGTAGAACATCATATATAAAAATTGTGCATGGAAATATTAACACAAATCATTTCAAGAAATACCAGTCATTATTTATTCAAGCTGAGCATCCAAAACCAACTTTTGCCTATATTCAAAATTCTTATCAAATTCATCGGCGTCATCTGCATTAACGTCAAATACCTGAGGGTTATGAAATATCGTCCGTTTATTTAATATTTTACTTTCATCAAATACCTTAATCATGAAAAATGGACAGTCCTGTGAAGTGTCTGTTCCGTCCAGATAAATATCATATCCTGATGCTGATACAAAGCCGAATCTGTGATAATAGCTTTCATCACCTATGACAAAGACAAATGGAATTCCCTTACTTTCAGCCAATCCCAGAGTGTATTCTATAAGGCAGGAGCCAAGGCCACGCTTTTGATAATCCTTATGAATAGCTACAGGCCCCAATACAACCGCATCTCTTTTTTCATCACCATAATCAAGGAATCCCTTCGAATAATTAATGTGGCCGATTATCTGACCGTCACATTCAATGACGTAGGCCAAATCGGCAATAAAAGAGTCATCGTCTCTTAAGTTATGGACGATGTAGTGTTCAAATGCGCCGGGGCGATATACGTTCCAGAAGGCATCCCTTACAAGGTTTTCAACTTCAAGATAGTCCTTTTCGGATTCCAGTCTTATATTAATGTTATTTTCCCCCATTCAGAAGTGAGTTTTCAGATTGCTCACGAATATTGACGCTGCAGTCAAATCTGCTGTTGTGCCTGGATTGTAATGGTTTTCAAAGAGATAATCGTCGAATTCCTGAAGCTTAACATCAAAATCGTCCGCATCCTTTAACTTAAGCAGATCCCTTGTCATCAGAGATATTTTCATGGCCTCATCTGAACCGTACTTTCTTGAAATGAGCGTGTCGGGCACTTGAGAAAGAATCGTCAGAAACGTCAGCACGCAGGCGTCGTTTAGGGATTTTTCCTCTTTCAGCTTGTGATATGTCGGATAGCCAATTTCAAAAACTGCAGGCATATCGAAGGTCATTTCACGGGCAAGCATGTCCCATGGTGCTGAAATCTTTAAAACATCATACATGGTCTGCTTATTTTCTCTAAGTTCATTCTTGGCATTGTCCGATGCGACGTCATATTCGTCCTGGTCTCCCATTCCCCCGGCATCAGCAATGTTAATCGCATCATACAAATCGCATGCGTCATCCACAGAGGTATTTGCCATTAATTTAACAATATTTGGACGGATTTCATCAAAGTCATCGCTTATTGCAGCTGCAGCTGCAATCGGCGTTATCATCATGACGATTCCCAGATTCGTGTTGTTTTTAATCCACCTGTCGGTTTCATCAACCGCTTCGAGGATGTATCTGCCCAGCTGAGGATTTTCAACGTCAACGTCCGTTGTTGCCTTTCTTATTGTGTCTCCAATTACAATCCCGCTTATTACAAAGTCCTCAAAGACCATGTCGTCATAGTCACGGGTTCTGTGAACATTTCCCGGCTTAGGATATCCGCTTACCTCCAGCGCTGATGCTATCTGGGCTATCTTTGCAATCTCTTCGCTTTTCACTCTATCATGTCCCCAAAAAGAACTTTAGGCGCAAAATTCGTGATAATCAAATCCGCTCCTGCCCTTTTGATTGAAAGCAGACATTCCATTATTGCCCTTTCGGTTAAAAAGCCTTTTTCAATGGCTGCCATAATCATTGCATACTCTCCGCTTACATTATATGCAACCAATGGGAGCATGAATTCGTCCCTTACCGTCCTTACGACGTCAAGATAAGGCAGGGCAGGCTTTACCATTAAAAAGTCGCATCCTTCAATGACGTCCAGCTCGCATTCACGGATTGCTTCTGCTGCATTTGCAGGATCCATCTGATAGCTTTTCCTGTCTCCCTTGTGTGGTGATGAGCAGGCCGCCTGGCGGAACGGCTCGTAGAATGCTGAAGCGTATTTTGCGGAATAAGACATTATCATGACGTTATAAAACCCGTTTTCATCAAGAGCTTGCCTTATGGCGCCGACCCTTCCGTCCATCATGTCTGAAGGGGCCACTATGTCTGCACCGGCACGTGCGTGGGATAAGGCGACCTTTGCGATGTATTCAAGGGACTCGTCGTTTAATATCTCGATTCCGTCATCGGTATCGTCATTTTCGACAATCATTCCGCAGTGGCCGTGTGAAGTGTACTGGCATAAGCACACGTCGCTTATTACAACCAGATTGGTCTCTTTTTTAAGCTCACGGATAGCTTTCTGGACGATTCCTGTATCGGCATAGTCCGGCGTGGCTATCTCATCCTTTTCATCCTCCGGAGGAATTCCGAAAACGATTATTGACCTTAATCCCTTTTCCTCCAATTGCTTTGCAAAGGCAACACCGCTTTCAAGAGAGTATCTGTATTCTCCCGGAAGGGATGAGATTTCCTCTTTTTCATCACCCGTAAGTTCCTGCTTAAAGTAAATCGGATAAATCAGATCTTCCTTTTGAAGCTTTGTTTCACGTACAATGTCACGGATTTTAGAATTTTTCCTTAATCTTCTCATTCTTGTAATTGGAAACTGCATTTTAATTCACCTTGATATAATCTTTTCACATTAATAAGATAAATTAATTATGGTTAACTTACAAAGGATAATATTATGTCTAATAAAATTGGGGAAAAGTTTCAAATAACAAGTTTCGGTTCAAGTCACGGAACAGCCGTCGGTGCAGTCATTGACGGATGTCCTGCAAATCTTGAACTGAGCAGTGAAGATATTCAAAAAGAGCTGGATAAAAGAAAGCCTGGAACGAGCAGCGTTACTACACCCAGAAAGGAAGCCGATGAGGTTCAAATTTTATCCGGAATCTTTGAAGGAAAGACCGACGGAACGCCTATAACCGGAGTGGTTTTCAACAAGAACCAGCATTCAAAGGACTATTCAATGTTTAAGGACACTCCACGCCCTTCACACGGAGACTTTGGCTGGATGAGCAAGTACGGAAACTACGACTATAACGGAGGCGGCCGTGGAAGCGGCAGGGTAACAATCGGCCACGTTATCGGAGGTGCCGTTGCCAAAAAGCTATTGAAAACACACAACATTGAAATAGTATCTCACGTTGTTCAAATCGGTGACGTCAAGGCACGAAAGATGTCATTTGACGAGATAAAGGAAAATATTGAAAGAAATCCCGTTCGCTGCGCCGACCTGAAGGCGGCCGAAGAGATGGAAGAATTGATACTGGCCAAAAAGGTGGATGGAGACTCCGTCGGTGGAATAGTTGAAACGATTGCAGTTAACGTTCCCGCAGGTCTTGGCGAGCCTGTCTTTGAAAGGCTTGACGGTGATCTGGCAAGGATACTGATGAACATAGGCGCCGTCAAGGGCGTTGAAATCGGCCTGGGCTTTGAAGTTGCCGATAAGTCAGGAAGCGAAATCAACGACGAATACTTAATTGAAAATGATAAAGTAAAAACTAAAACAAATAATTCAGGCGGAATAATCGGCGGCATGACTAACGGAATGCCTATAGTTTCAAGAATTGCGGTTAAGCCAACCCCTTCAATTTCAAAATGCCAGTCCTCAGTTGACATTTCTAAAATGGAAAACAAAAAAATAGAGATTAAGGGAAGGCACGATCCGTGCATCTGCCCTAGGGTAACTGTCGTAAGCGAATCATCAACCGCCATAGTGCTTGCAGACCACATGATTCGTTCGGGATTCATCCATCCGAGCAATCTTGAAAGCTAATTCCTTTTTCTTCGAATCATCGTGAATTCGTCGCTTTCCCCATTTTTAGCCGCAAGCTTGCTTGCGTTTTTGCGCTCGAACCTTGACAGGTTGCTGTTTGAACCGTGATATGGAGCATCAACGTCTTTTAGGGAAACTATACGTGCCCTTGCGGGATTGTTGTAGTTGATGTCAAGTGACAGCCCGTCAAATGCGGCCAAAGTCTTTACGCCCGTTATGCGAGTAATCTTTTTAGCCTCACCGATAGGATTGTTTGAAATCATCTTAAGGCCAAGATGGGTCATGATTGCCAGCTTTGGCTTGATTTCCTTAATCATTCTGATAAATCCGCTTGTGCATAAATGCCCCTTTATTGCCTTTCCTCCCGGACGCAGTACGCTGCATATCAGGATGTCGGCATTCTCATGGGCCTTGGATAATTCAGGAAAATAAGCGGTATCCGAAGTGTATGAAATCTTAAATCCTTTGTAGTCAATCTGGAAACCTACCCCTACGGGGTCTCCGTGAACGGTTGGGGTAGCCTTCAAAAGGCAGTTGTCGAAATACCTGATGTCATCCTTTTCGACTTCCAGAATGTTTGATTTTGACTGGTGATACTTTGAAATGCATGGTCCCCATTCCTTATAACCTGACAAAACGCTTTTGGAAGCTATAACGTGACCCTGTTCCTGAGTCATTCCATTCGTCATCGCTTCGATTAATATCTCGGCGTCGTTGTAATGGTCAGTATGGGCGTGGGAAACGAAGATTCCATTTATGTTTCTCGGATCGAGGCCGAACTGGTATGTTCTAACCAATGCGCCAGGGCCGGGATCGATATGGTAATTCTTTCCTCCAAGATTGTCGATTCTGAATCCGCCCGTCATTCTTCTCTGGTTTATGGCAGAAAATCTTCCTCCGCCGGTTCCCAAGAATATCAGCTTCATTTATAATTCCTCATAGTGAACACAGGATAATATCACATGTCAATGGGGAACTGTTCTTCTTAAGACATAAGACCTCGTCTTTAATAACGACCTTGTCGCCGATTTTAATGTCATCGCTTGTGGAAAACATGATGACCTTCTGGTTAGGGCCTGCCAGAGGCTTCCAGTTAAAGTTAAACGCCTGAGTAGAGTCGTTAAGCCTGACTTCAACCATCCTGCCGTCGATTGATTCCACCTTGCCTATTGCACCGTCGTTGATGATTTTATTGGCCAGCTGGATTTCTCTGGTCTTTTCAATCATCTCTTCAGTAAGCTGCTGGCGGTATTTGGTTAAAACCTTAATGTCCGCATCGATAGTAATGTTAAGATGCTTTTGAGCCTCTGAAGGAGTAAAATTAGGTTGCTGAATCAGAATGTCAAAACTCTTTCCTATTGTAGGAGTCTTCTGGGAGATTTCCGTTAATATGTCTTCAAAGATTTCACCCATCAGCCTTAAGCTGTGGGAAGCTTTCCATCTTCTTTTAATTAACGTTTCAGCCTGTTTTTTGGCGAAATCGTTTCCGAATAAAATAATGCCCTTTTCGCCGGCCTGACGTGATTTGGTCTCGGAGCCTATAAGCTCTACAACCTGATAACCGTTCGTGGTTCCGTAAATACGTTTCCTTTTTGTTTCATGAGTTCCCTTGGTACTTACTTCGCCCCTGATGGTATTGCCTACAATCCTTAACTTATCGGCATCATCTGTTAGTTTGATTGGAACATCGAGTTCTCTTGATCTTATTAAAAGTTCTTCATCAGTTGTGATACTTCCATCGTACAATTCGTCTTCTAGTGCCTGCCTATTTGTCCCGAAATAAGCTATTCTTCTTTTGTCACTGGCCATTACACAGCCTTTCTTTCCAACATACGCTATGATTAAACTCATAATCCTCCTCACTTTTAATCAAATTTTATGAAATATTTATATATAGTTATATGAATTCTAATATTAAATCATTTTCATATGACCCTGTAAAATTTCATATTCGACTATTCAAAAAATCATTTAAAATAAATTAAATTAATTTATAAGGCTTTAAAATTAATTTTTATCAATATATTTATATAATAATAAAAGTAAATATTTAAACATAAATAATTGTTAATTATTTATCATTATAAATTAGATGTTAAATATTAAAGGAGAAAATTTATATGATAGATCTCAATAAGATGTTTAAACCTGAATCTGTGGCCGTTATCGGAGCCTCAAACACACCTGGAAAAGTTGGATACATCATTGTAGACAATTTAATCAACGACGGATTTGAAGGTGCAATATACCCTGTAAATCCGAAAGGTGGAGAGATTCTAGGTAAAACAGCATATGCAAGCATAAAAGACATTCCTGAAAAAGTGGATTTGGCAATAATCACCATCCCGTCAGTTTTCGTTAACGATACCGTACGTGACTGTGGTGAAGCCGGCGTTGAAAACCTTGTTGTAATTACTGCCGGTTTCAAGGAAGTAGGTGAAGAAGGAGCCAAACTGGAAGCGGAACTGACCGCACTCGGAAAGGAATACGGAATAAACATAATCGGACCAAACAGTCTGGGAATCACGGACTCACACACACCGCTGAACGGTTCATTTTCACAAATGATGCCACCAACCGGAAACATTGCATTCATCTCACAGAGCGGAGCAATGATGGTGGCTATTATCGACTGGAGTATCACTTCAGGAATCGGATTCAGTAAAGTAATCAGTCTCGGTAACAAGGCAGGAGTCAATGAAATCGAACTGCTCCAGTATCTGGCCGAAGACGATGAAACAAACGTAATCATCTGTTATCTCGAATCCATTTCAGACGATGACGACTTCGTGAGAACCATGAGGGAAACCGCAGTCAAAAAACCTATTATCATTCTTAAATCAGGTTCCTCATCAGCAGGAGCACAGGCAGCATCCTCACACACCGGCGCACTTGCCGGAAGTGATCTTGCATTCGACACCGCATTCGGACAGTCCGGAATCATGCGTGTTGAAACCATGGCCGAACTCTTCGATATAGGTCTTGCATTCTCCAAAGCACCTCTTCCTGAGGGAAGCAACGTTGCAATCATTACAAACGCCGGAGGAGGCGGAGTACTGACCGTGGACGCAATGGAAAAGGTAGGATTGGACCTTGTCAAATTCGATGAAGAAACCACCAAAAGACTTAAGGATTGCATTCCAGATGAAGGAAGCGCTAACAACCCTATCGACGTATTGGGTGACGCTCCGGTCAACAGGTATCAGGAATCACTCGACATCGTACTTCACGACGAAAAGGTTGACAGTTTAATCGTTATGGTATGTCCTACCGCTTCAGCAGACCCTGACGGAATCGCACAGGCAATACTTGACGGAAGAAAAGACTCCAAAAAACCTATCATCGTAGTCAACATGGGCGGTCCTACATTTGAAAACGCAAATGAGGTTTTAAGAGAAAACAACATTCCTACATACGTTTTCCCTGAAACCGCAGTACAGGCATTATCCGCAATGACCAACTTCGCAAAGCTTGGCGAAAGGAAATACGATGACGTTGTCGAAAACATTAATGATGTGGACAAGGATGCAGTTAAAGCCATTTTCGATAAGGTTAAAGCCGACGGAAGGGACACCCTTTTAGGAAGCGAAGCCTACGCTGTAGCTGAAGCATACGGAATTTCAGCAGCACCTATCAAGCTATCAACTTCCGCTGATGAAGCGGCTGAGCTTGCAGAGGAAATGGAATTCCCTGTAGTTCTTAAAATCGCATCAGACAAGATATTGCACAAGTCAGATATCGGCGGAGTAAAGGTTGGAATCGCAACTCCTGAGGAAACCAAGGCAGCCTATGATGAAATCATTGCAAACGCAAAGGCAGCACACCCAGACATCGTGCCTGACGGCGTTGAAGTTCAGAAAATGATGGAAACCGGTCAGGAAGTTATTGTCGGTATGATAAAGGACAAGCAGTTCGGACCTATGATTGCATTCGGTATGGGCGGAATCTACGTCAATCTCATTGAAGACGTATCATTCAAGCTGGCCAAAGGCCTGTCCTCCCAGGAAATCGATGAGCAGATCAATTCCACAAAGGTTTCCAAATTGCTTGAAGGATACAGAGGCGAAGCAGCCTGTGATATCGACGAAGTAAAAGAAGCAGTCAAAAGGGTAGCCAGATTAACCCTGGACTTCCCAGAAATATCCGAGCTTGACATCAACCCAATCTTTGTTTACGAAGAAGGCTCAAGCGCACTGGATATCAAAATCAAATTATAATTTCTCTTCGCGAGAAATTAACTCATTTTCTTTTTTTATTTTAATGGCATTAACGATTAATTATATTGATAGTTTTATCTGATTAATTGAAATAATTGATTACAGATTTAAATTAATGAAGCGATATTATGAAATACGACTTAACGAGCATCGGCATATATACTCACCAGCAATACGAATGCATTTATACCACAATTGATTCTCAAAAAGAGAAGAATGCCGGCGCATTTGCATTCATTTATCTCGGCGACGATAAGGTAATGTGCAGAATATTTGAAGGGTCAAAAACCCTTAAAAACATTCAGGAAACAAGAGAATATGTAGTTAACGTTACGCAGGACCCTATGGTGTTTACAGCATCAACGATAGATAAGCTTTCAGACGAATACTACACCGACGATGAGGACATCGCAATTTTAAAGGACGTTCCTTCATATATGGTTATAGGCGTTGACGAGATTGAAATGAAAACACCTGAAGATTTCCCGATTAAAAACGATGCAAACATCTACTTCATTTACGGAACGATTAGGGACTTTGTCATAAATGACCCCTCAGTAAGGCCGTTCAACAGGGGCTTTTCAGCGCTTATCGAGTCACTGGTCAATGCAAGCCGCTGCAAGATCGTTGACGGCGAAAAAAGAAAATACTACCTGGACCGCCTTGAGGAAAACAAGAGAATCATAGACAAGGTGTCTGATGAAAACACCAAAAAAGCGATGGATTTAATAGTAAAAGAATATGAAAAGAACTGATTTTAAAAAATGAATTAAAGGGAGGAATTATTTTCCTTCCCAGAATAATTTTTCATGAGGTATGGTATTGTTTAAAATACCTAAATCCACTTCCAATTTCATGAAAGAGTCCACACTAGCTTTGAAATCGTTATCTAAACCTGAAATGAATGGGAAGCTCATTAATGAATTTGCTTCAACGGTTTTATTGGAAACAATATCATCAGGTAAAAGGTCAACTACAGCGCTTGTGTTGTTCTGGACGTTGTCGTTGATGAATTTGGTTGCGTTTTCGTGGATTGATGCAATGGTTTTAACGGTATCCGGATGCTTGTCAATCAGGTCCTGTGATGCTACAACAACACAGCATGGGTGGTTAGGCAACATTTCATGGGATGTTACTAAAACCTTGTTTCCTGAAGCTTCAGAGGAGCTTACGAATGGCTGGAAAGTTACACCAGCATCAATAGTGTTGGTATTGATTGCATCGTTGATTGAAGGGGTTTTCATTGCAGATGAGTTTACATCATCAATCTTTAAATTATTGGCTTTTAAGTAATAATTTAAAAGTACATATTGAATAGATGCTTCACCTGGAGTTGCAACGTTTTTACCAGATAAATCAGCAGCTGATGAAATTCCGGATTGATTTGATACGATTATTCCACTACCTTCTGTTTGAGCAGCGGAAATGATTTTTACAGGAACGCCTTTTTCAACTGAGGACAATACAGGAGAGATACCGACATAACCGACATCAACTTTTCCACTTGCCATAGCAGTCATAAGGTCTCCACCGTTATTGAACTGAACAAGTTCAACAGTAATATTATTTGCTTTGTACAAACCTTGCGCATCAGCGACGAATAATGCTGCGTCGTGATCGGAAGGTAAATAACCAATACTTATCTTATCTGAGTTTCCTCCTCCCAAAAAGTCGAACATGCCGGCACTGACAGTTCCGACAGCGAGTAATGAAACTAAGACGATTGCTAAAATAACACCTATCTTTTTATTCACTTTATCACCAAAATTTTTATAACAATAGTTATATTTTTTTACATATTTAACCGTTTGGTCGAAACATGCCAAAAAAATACAAAAAGGAATCCCTTAACAATAGTATTACTTTTATGAGTATATAAACTTAGTGACTTGAAAATTTGGGAAAAAAATTAAAAATTTTCCAATGAATTGGATAAATGATGAAACAAGGCCATAAAGCAGTTTTTTTGAATCCGACATTATACTTGCAAAATTATCAAGTGCATTGTAATCATGACTGAACTGATCTGGAAATTCCTATGGAAAAACAGCAGCTGATTTTGAATCAATATACTTGAAGGAATGATTGATAATATTAATGCTTATTGAAAAATCTGATAAAATAATTACCCAATCAGTTAATTACATTGATGTTAGTTAATGAAATGATACGATGGTCTTGTGACATCTACATGAAGTGGTTAATTTTTAAAAAAATAAGTAAAAAATAGAGAAGTTAATCTCTATTTCGCAAGTATTGTTTTAATAACACTGGCAGTTTCGTACGTTGCCTTAATCAAGTGTTTTCCGGCCTGCAGGTTAAGGGTAACTTTGGCATCACCGTTGCTGTCAGTAACAGCGCTGTAGGTATTGCCGTAATCCAGGACAAATTCAATGGTCTGTCCGGCATAAGGATTTCCTTGACCGTCAAGCAGGTGTGCCTTGAAGACAAAGTCAGATCCTGCGGAAACTTCCATATTGTCTGCAAAGAGTATTGGCAGTACAACGATATGGTTGCTTTCGGCACAGTCCTTGTAGTATGTAGTAATGATGTATGAGTCCGGAAGGAGATTTATGTTCAATGTAGCGTAACCGTTTTCATCGGTCGTTCTGGTGTAGATTACACCATGGATATTGAATGTAACCTCTTCGCCTGCTCCTACAGGATTACCGTCATCGCCTAATATTCTGACTGAGAACTGGCTTGCGTTTCTGTAGTATTTCGTCAAGTCGTGGTTTTCAACGATACGTGAAATAACTTCGACGGTATTCGTTCTCATTTCACCGGTAACCGGATTGATTGCAGTTAAAATGTATTCGCCCTCTTCAAGGTTGATGTTGAGTTTTGCAACTCCGTTTCCATTGGTCGTTCTGGTGTAGAATACACCGTGGATGTTGAATGAAACATCAGTGTTGACAAGTGGGTTTCCTTCGCCGTCCAGGAAGAGTGCGTAGTATTGGGTTCCGTTTCTGAATACCTTGAATACGTCATTTGCATAGATTGTAGGAAGCACATCAACGATAGCTACAGTACCGGTTGCCTCGAACTCGTCATTGCCTTCGAATATGACTGAAACAGTGTAGTTTCCGCTGTTGAGGTTCAATGCAAGTGAAGCGACACCGCTTTCATTAGTGTATCTTGTGTATGTGATACCGTTAATGATAATTGATATCGTTGCGTTTGCAACTCCCTTGCCTTCTAAATCAACGAGATATACATAGAATCTTTCAGGACCGGAGAAGTATTTGGTTACGTCCGGAGCACTGATGATTGCCATGTTTTCAACGTAAATCTCCATATCGGTTACTCTAGGAGCGTATTTGTCGTCACCATCGTAAATGAGCGTTACGTTATGATATCCAGGAGTCAAGTCAGCATCATAAACGTTGACCGTACCGTTTACAATTTCACCGGTGAAGGTTTTTCCTTCAATTTCCAGTGTCACATTGCCCGTTGCATCCTCAGGAAGATGCACGGTAATGTTTTTGACTTTGTTGGTAATGTATGCAGGATAGTCAACAACTTTTGTTACTTCAACGAATGCTGTTGTACTGTTTGCGCCGTATTCTTCGCTTCCTGCGTATTTGGCAAGAATCATGTAACTTCCGACATCCAATCCTGAGACTGAGAATCTTGCAATTCCTTCGGATACTTTGGAGGAGTACTCTTTGCCGTCAATCGTAATCGTTACGTTGTCTGTAATTTCACTGTCAACAACGACAAGAACCGTCAGATTTTCTCCAAGCACTATGCTGTGTGAGATGATTGTGATTGGAGTAGGATCTGGGTTGTAATGCAATTCAAAGCTGGTTGTGTTTTCCACAGATTCCCATTCGCCGTCATCGTATTTAACAGTAACAGTGTAATCACCGTTTTCTAAACCGGTTAATTCAAGTGAACCTTTACCGTCGGTTACGTTTACGTAGTATCCCTTGTCGTTAACGTCAACCAGTACGATTCCGTTTACGCCTTCAGGCATTTCAACTGAGATAACAGCAGTGTCTTTGCTTGTAGTTACATTAATGTCAACGTAGTTTTTGAGCTTGCTGACATCAAATGAAGCACTGTCGGTTTCGTTTGCAAGGTATTTGTCGTCACCTGCGTAAGCTGCCTTTACGGTGTATGTGCCGTTTTCTAAACCGCTTAATGTTAAGGTAGCTTTATTTCCGCTGATTGGAGCTGAATATTCAACACCGTTTACTGAAATAATTACGCTTCCTGTAGCGTCATCAACGTTCAGGGTTACCGTAATGATCTTGTCTTCACCGACAATGATATCTCCTCCTACGTCAAGGGTCAATTCGATGTCGTTTTTGATTACATTGAATGTTGCGCTTGACTCGGATGCAAGATACTTGTCATCTGCTGCGAGTTTTGCAACAACGCTGTATGATCCTTTAGCCAATCCGTCAGGGATTGTTACCTTGTTGTCTTTTACAGCGTATGATTGGCCGTTGATTGTAACCGTGACTTCACCTGTTGAATTTACAGGAGTGAGTGCGATTACGATTTCAGATCCGACAGTGTATACGTCATCTACCTTGATTTGTATGTCTGAAGCGTATTTGATTACACCGAATGTTGCAGTTGCACTTGAAGCTTGATAATATTCATCTTCAGCCAGGTTGGCAACAACAGTGTAAGTGCCTTCAGCCAATCCGCTTGGAATAGTTACCTTATTGTCTTTTACAGCATATGATTCGCCGTTTATTGTAACAGTGACATTACCTGTTGAATTTACAGTAGTTAAGGTAATTACAATAGCATCGCCGACATGATAAACGTCATTTACGTCTATTGAAATGCTTGAAGTTGGTTTAACACTGACAGTTACGTTGTAGCTTGCAGTTTCGCCTGCAAATCCTTCGTATTTGCCGTCACCGGAGTAGCTTACGGTTACTGTTTTCTCGCCAGGAGTTGTTTCTTCGTCTAAAACAATAACTGCTTTGCCATTTTCAACTTTAGCCGTTTTGTTGCCGACCGTTACGGTACCTTCAGCATCAGATGGCAGTATTACGGTTACGGTTGAAGTTCCGCCAACAACGGCATCGGAAGCGATTACAGTGAAGTCATAAACTGAAACTTTATTTACTTCAATTTCATGATCAGTATTTTCACTAGCATCATATTTATCATCACCAAGATATTTGACGATGATTGGATAAGTATCATTAACCAATCCTGATACATAAACTGTAGCTTTAGAATCTACTAGACCAACACTTTGAGTTTCACCATTAACAGTCACGTTAACAACACCAGTAGCACCATCAGTAACAGTGATTAAGATTTTAGCTATTTCACCTACCTCAATAGGAGAATCAACATTCACATCAACACTAGTAGGAATAAGATTAACTTCGAAATCTACAGCATCAGAAGTTTTGCTGACGTACTTATCATCACCAGGATAAGTCGCAACAACCTCATGATTTCCTTTAGTTAAATTATCTAAGTGTAATTTAGCTTGACCATTAGTAGCATTAGCATAATAACCAATGCCATCAACATCAATAAGCACAGGACCTGTTATTACATCAGCAGGCACACTTACAGTAATGTCAACAGAAGTTCCATCCACAACTGCATCAACATCAATACCATAATCATCAACTCTAGGAATATCTATGACAGTTGTATTGGAAACAGAAGCATACTTATCATCACCAGAGTAATTTACTTCAACAGCATGTTTACCCGGTTCTAAATCAGAAATATCCACAACAGCCTTAC
>NZ_FMXB01000028.1 GCF_900103415.1 Methanobrevibacter millerae | reverse complement strand
AAGACTATAAGTACTGAATTTACTGTTTCAGGTAAGGTAAGTCCTGATATTAACGTGACGGTTGATCCTGAAAACGCTACTGTTACTGTTGAGCTTCCTGAAAACGCAACCGGTAATGTAACGGTTGTAATTGATGGAAAAGTCTACAACATTACAAACGTGACTGGCGGAACTACAGTTATCAACATAGGTAATCTGACTCCTGGAAATCACACCGTTGAAGTGATTTATTCCGGTGACGGTAATTACACTGGTGCTACTGATGTTACTGATGTTAATATTCCTAAGATTGATGATTACGTATTTGACGTTAACGCTACTGGTGGCTTGAACAGTGTTACTGTTGATGTTGTCTTGCCTGATGACGTTAATGGTGTTGTACTGGTTGACATTAACGGTACAGGTTATTATGTAAACGTTACTGGCGGTAAAGGTTCAGTTACTATTGATAACTTGCCTGAAGGTAGTTATGTTGCCGTTGTGACCTATCCTGGCGATGAACGCTATGACAACAAGACTATAAGCACTGAATTCACTGTTGACGGTAAGGTAACTCCGGACATTAACATTACAGTTAACCCGGAAGATTCCACCGTAACTGTTGAGCTTCCAGAAAACGCAACGGGCAACGTGACTGTTGTTATTGACGGAAAAGTCTACAACATTACGAACGTGACGGGAGGAATCAACGTAATTAATATAGGCAATCTGACTCCGGGCAATCACACCGTTGAGGTAATCTATTCAGGTGACGATAACTACAACCCGGCCAGTGATGCGGCCGACGTAACGGTTCCTAAACTTAAGAACTTCATCAATGTGGACGCAACTGTAGTCAACAACACTGCAACGATAGACATTGAATTGCCGGAACAAGTCAATGGTGTAGTGCTGATTGACGTCAACGGCACAGGATATTATGTAAACGCAACGAACGGAAAAGCTACTTTGGAGTTAACCGATTTGGCTAACGGCGACTACAGTGTCGTTGCAAGATACTCCGATGACGTTTGGGAATATGCTGAAAACAGCACTTCATTTACTGTTGACTATGATGCAATAACAACTCCAATCAGCATCGTAAGCCAGGATATAACAATCGGCGAGGACTTAAACGTAACCGTAATTGTTCCTGGTGACGCTAAAGGAAATGTAACAATCAATATTGACGGTAAAACTTTAACTACTAAAGTATCAAACGGAATTGCCGAATTCATAATTCCTGGCTTGAGCGCAGGCGACTATTCAGTGATTGCAAGATATGATGGTGATGACAAATACGGCGAAAACTCAACAACAGCTTTCGTTAAAGTAATGAAAATCATCAATTATCCGACCTACATTACAAATGAGGTCAAAAACCTTACTGTACATCTTCCTGAAGATGCCAAAGGAAACATTACGCTGATTGTTGATGGTGAAACATTCACTGGTGATATTGTTAACGGTACGGTCACTGTCTATGACCCTAACCTGACTCCGGGATACCACAACGCTACAGTCATATGCAGTGGTGATGACAAATACGCATATAAAGTGACTGAAATGCTCATCTACATTGAAAACATAGCTATTATCTATGCTCCTAACGTAACTAAGTATTATTCAGGTCCTGAAAGGTTATACATCTATCTTCATGATCTGGAAGATACTCCAATTGCCGATGCATCCCTTACGGTCACAATCAATGGCGTAAAATACTCAAGAACAACCGATAAGAATGGTATGGCTTCACTTGCCCTCAACCTGAACAGTGAAAACTACACTGTTTTGATTGAATTCAACGGAAATGAGGAATTCGATCCTACAAGCGCATTGTCAGGCGTAAGCGTACTTCCAACCATTTATGCAAATGATGTCGTTAAAGTGTTCAGAAATGGAACCCAGTACTATGCACTCTTCCTTGATGGTCAAGGCAATCCTTTAGTCAACACTGAAGTTTCATTCAACATCCACGGTGTATTCTACACCAGAACAACCAATGATAAAGGTGTTGCAAGGCTGAACCTCAACCTTGAGAAAGGAACATACATATTGACCGCTATCAATCCGGTTACTGGTGAAATGAGAACAAATACCGTTGAAGTAATTTCACAAATCGTTGAAAACCACGACTTGACCAAGTATTACCGCAACGGCAGCCAGTACACGGTAAGAATATTGGCCGATGACGGAAATCCTGCAGGTGAAGGCGAACTTGTAACCTTCAATATCCACGGTGTGATCTACTCACGCTATACCAATGCCGAAGGTTATGCAACGCTTAACATCAACCTTAACCCAGGTACTTATATTATTACCACATACTATAAGGAATGCCGTGAAGGAAACCACATTGTCGTATTGCCAATCATTTTCGGTAACAATACCTTTGAAACCGCCAATGAGGATTTCGTATTCACCGCACACTTACTGGACGGTCAGGGAAATCCGTTCCCAGGTCAGACCATTGAATTCAACATTGACAATGAGAAGTTCATGACCGGCGTGACCGACAGCAACGGTGATGCTAGGGTTACACTTAACCTGCAAAGCGGAAACCATTTAATCAAGTCAACATATCAAACGGCGAGTGTTGTAAATACAATTGTTGCCCAATAGGGATTAATTTCCCTATTGATTCTTTTTCTTTTTTTAATGATATGTCGAAATATCAATAAATGAACTATCACATATAGATGGCTTTGTTAAAATATGCATTTTTCTTTTGACTGAATTTTGGCTCTTTGTTGCAATACTTATTTTTTTTTATTTATTGATTTTAAGCGATTTTTTGGTCTCATTTTTTCTGATAGGTGCTCTTTGTCTTACTCTTTAATGGAGTATTATTTTTCCAATTCGAGTATTACTCATTTGTTCGTATAATATCGAACGATTGCTTTTATATTGTATGTATTTTGTTGAAACATGTCTTTTTCAATCTTTTTTTAAGATTTTTATTTTTATTTTTAAGCACCTAAAAATCATTAAAATCAAAAATAAAAGTATATATATAATAAAGGTATAAAATATATATCATTGTAAACTCTCCACGACATTGTAAAAAATAAATGTCAATAACGGATGGGGGGTGGTGTATATGAATAAGAAGAGATTAATAATAATATTTTTACTAATAATGGCTATTATTCTTTCATTCAACGCAGTATCAGCTGCTGAAAATGATGTGAATAATAATAACGCAACATCGACTGCAGATGTTGTAAATGCAAGTAATGATTTAATGTCAAGTGCACTTCCCGCAAATGATGAGATTTTGGGAGATGCGTCTGAAACATTCACTGATTTGAAAAAAGTGATAAATGATAATGAAGGCACTATAATATTGGATAAAAATTATACTTATGTAAGTGCGGATGCTATGTCTGGTGGTATTCCAATCAATAAAAACATTAATATTATAGGTAATGGAAAAATTGTGATAAATGGAAATAACCTGGCACGTATATTTGATATTGAAAACGGGGCTACGGTAACGTTAAAAGGAATATCATTTATCAATGGGAATTCTTCAGGCAATGGGGGAGCAATTAATTGTAATGGAGCACTGACCATTGAAAACTGTAATTTTGAAGATAATAGTGCAATAAGTGGTGGTGCTATATATTGGACAGGTGCAAGGGGTACCATTAAAAATTCTAATTTCACTAATAATAACGCTATAGGTGATTACATCCCAGGTGGCGCTGATAAAGGTGACGGTGGTGCAATAGTATGGATTGGTTCAAACGGATTAGTAGATAATTGTACATTTACTAATAATAATGCAAATGTTCGTGGAGGAGCTGTATACTTAACCAATGATAATACACAGGACTGTAATAATACAACATTTAAGAATTCCAAGTTTATTAATAATCATGCAGGTACTAACGGTGGTGCTGTTGATTGGCACGAAGGTGCAATTGATGGTGAAGTAAATAATTGTACATTTGAAAATAATACTGCTAATGCTAATGGTGGTGCTGTATATTGGAGAGGTCATGATGGTGAGATTATTGATTCTAACTTTACTAATAACACTGCTAAAGGTTTAAATCCTGGTCGTTATGGTAATATGGGTGATGGTGGTGCTATCTTCTGGGCAGGTTCAAATGGTACTGTATCTAATTCTAGATTTATTAATAATACTGCTATACATAACAGTACTTCTAAGTTACCTAGTGGTCGTGGTGGAGCTGTTTATATAGAACCATATCAGGGATGTAAAAATACCTCATTTATTGATTGTTTATTTGAAGGTAATAAGGCAGGTTCTAATGGTGGTGCTATTGATTGGCATATGTCTGCTGAAGATGGTTTAATCGATAATTGTATATTTACTAATAATGTGGCAAATAGGTCAGGTGGTGCTGTATACTGGTATGGTCATGATGGTGATATTAAGAATTCTAACTTTACTGGAAATAGGGCACTTGGTTTAACTAATGCTACTGATTCATATGGTATTAACACCACAGGTGGTGATGGTGGTGCTATTATATGGATTGGTTCTAATGGTACTGTAGATAACTGTACATTTAAATATAATGATGCTGCTTTTCGTGGTGGTGCAGTATTTTTAGAAGGTGGTAATAATATTGAATGTAATAATACTACCTTTAAGAACTCTAAGTTTATTAATAATCATGCTGGTACTAATGGTGGTGCTGTTGATTGGCACGAAGGTGCTCATGATGGTGAAGTAAATAATTGTAATTTTACCAATAATACTGCTAATGCTAATGGTGGTGCTGTATATTGGAGAGGTCACCATGGTGAAATTATTAATTCTAACTTTACTAACAACACTGCTAAAGCTTTAAACAATGGGCTTTATGGTAACTCAGGTGATGGTGGTGCAGTCTTCTGGGCTGGTATAAATGGTACTGTAACTAACTCCAGATTCATTAGTAATAAGGCTTTATACAATGAAAGTGTTAATAATCATAGTGGTCGTGGTGGAGCTGTTTATATGGAACCATGTAATCATACTGATGGAGGACGTAACATCTCATTCCATGACTGTTACTTTGAATATAATGTTGCAGGTTTCAATGGTGGTGCTATTGATTGGCATAAAGGTGCTAGCGATGGTCTTGTTGATAACTGTACATTTAAAAATAATAATGCTAACAGATCAGGTGGTTCCATATACTGGTCTGGTATAAACGGTACTGTTAAAAAATCCACATTTACGCATAACCTGGCTTTAGGTAATTTCACTGATAATATTGGTGGCGGTGACGGTGGTGCTATACTGTGGATTGGTAGTTTAGGTCTTGTGGATAACTGTACATTCACTGATAACTTCGCTAAATATCGTGGTGGAGCAGTCTTTTTACATAATGAAACTGAACTGGCCTGTAACAATACCACTTTCAGCAACTGTATATTTGAAAATAACGTTGCAGGTCTTAACGGCGGGGGTGTTGACTGGCAAAGCGGTGCTTATAACGGCAGACTGATTAATTCAACATTCAAAAACAATACTGCATGGAGATCTGGTGGTGCTGTATATTGGTTTGGTACAAACGGTACAGTAAAGAATTGTACTTTCAGAGATAACGTTGCAGTTGGTAATGTAAGTACGCATCATGAGCATATTGTAAATTATACCACTTCCGGTGGTAACGGTGGTGCAATCATCTGGACGGGTTCTGTTGGTATCGTCGACAACTGTACCTTTGAGAGAAACAACGCTTCACGTTTAGGTGGTGCGGTATACCTTCAAAGAAACGAAAATGTAACTTTCAAAGACAGCAGCTTCACAGATAATAAAGCGAATCAAAATGGTGGAGCTATTATGTTCAACGAAGGTGCAGAAAACGGTGTACTGACTAACTTAATATTCACCAACAACACTGCAGAACGTAACGGAGGCGCAATCTTCTGGAACGGTAATAATGGTACAATCAAGAATTCCATATTTACTAACAACAGGGCAACAGGTACAAATTGGGAACATGATATGGATTTAAATATGGGAACTTCCATTGAGGTTAAATCTGATGGAACACTAATCTTAGGGAATATAGTTGTCCTTCAGAGTAAAACATTACCTGATACCCCTGGCACTTATAAGGACAATTTGGTTGTACTTAATTCAACTGAAGGTAATATTGCTCATTTCGAATCCTGGGTTGTTACTGAAGAGAATCAATGGAAACAATTGGATGAAATTAATATTACAATTTCTGAATCCATCATTTCTCCTGTTGACTGGGCAATTGACCAGTACTATGGAGGTGACGGTGGTACTATCCTCTGGAGTGGTGATGTAGGTCTTGTTGAAAACTGTACTTTCATTGATTCCAACTCTGCCCGTCGTGGTGGTGGAGCATACATGACTGGAAGTGACAATGTAACTTATGAATCATGTAAATTTATTAACTGTACTTCAGGTACTAATGGTGGTGGAGTAGACTGGTTAGCTGGTGCAAACTACGGTAAGATTTATAATTGTATCTTTAACAATACTCGTGCTGCCCGTTCAGCCGGTGCTATTTACTACGACGGTTGGTATGGTGATATGAGAAATGTTACTATTATCAATACCCAATCATGGGGTGGAGCTTTAAAAACCAGTAAAGATGGTAAAGTTAATTATGCCGGATGGGATTCAAGTCACTGGGACACAAACACTACTGGTGGTGACGCCGGTGCTATTATGTACACAGGTTCAAACATTTATGTTTACAATTTAACTTTCACAAATTGTAACGGATCTGGCCGTGGAGGAGCAGTGTTCCTGCAGGATAACCATAATGTTACTTTTGATACCTGTAAATTTGAAAACAACATTGCAGCAGGTACTGCAAAAAACACTTTTGATGATGATAAAAACGTTACAGGTTATCCTAACGCTTGGTTAACCGGTTATGGTGGAGCAATCGCATTTGATATTAATGCTCGCATGGGAATAATTAAAAACTCACAATTTATCAATAACACTGCTGTACGTCTTGGTGGTGCAATCAGTTTCGGTAAAGGTTCATTTGACGGTATTATTTCAGATTCAACATTTAATGACAACACAGCATATCGTTCAGGAGGAGCAATTTCCTGGGACGGTACCAACGGTACTATGACAAATTGTAACTTTACAAACAATGCTGCATTGGGTACTGATGTTATCAGGGGTATTTATGATTTAACCAGTCTTAGCAACATTACAAATGGAACTTCCCTCCCTTCAGCCAGTACTGATAAGACTAAGATTTACGTTTACATTCAATATGACGGTGATAAAAGAGCAAATTACACAATGTATATATATGATACTTATTTAAATGATTGGGCAAAAATAGAATTTACAACAGAAACCGGTCCTTCCACTACCGATTGGGTTACTGACGAATACTTCGGTGGAAACGGTGGTACAATCTTTTGGAGAGGAGACAACGGTACTGTCGACAACTGTAGATTCATTGACTCAAACTCTGCCCGTCGTGGTGGTGGAGCATACATGACTGGATCTGACCATATTTCTTTCAAGAATTCATACTTTGAAAACTGTACTTCAGGTACTAACGGTGGAGGTCTTGACTGGTTGGCTGGTGCAAACTACGGTCAGGTAATCAACTGTACTTTCAACAATACCCGTGCTGCCCGTTCAGCCGGTGCAATCTACTATGATGGTGATTATGGTTACATGGCAAATATCACTATTATTAATGCTACAAATAATGGTGGGGCTTTAAAACACAGTACATACGGTAGAGATGATGTTATTTATGCAGGCTGGGATGCAAGTCACTGGGATACCAACACTACAGGTGGTGACGCCGGAGCTATCATGTTTACAGGTGACCATGAATATATTTACAATGCCACTTTCATTAACTGTACTTCAGTTGGACGTGGAGGTGCAGTCTTCCTGCAGGATAACCATAATGTAACATTTGAAGCATGTACATTCATAAACAACTATGCTAAAGGTATCGCCAACAATACCTGGGCAAATTATACTCAGGAAAGAGATGACTCCCATGATGATACAAAACGTGATTATAAATTAACCGGTCATGGCGGAGCAGTTGCATTTGACGTAAACGCTAAAGATTGTAAAATAACAGACTCAAAATTCTATAACAATAGTGCTCGCCGTAATGGAGGATCAATCAACTTTGACCAGGGTTCCACCAATAACAACATTTCTTACTGTGAATTCATAAATAACACGGTTATGGATGATGGTGGTGCTATCAACTTCGACCATGGTGCAGATTTATGTGTCGTCTATGCTTGTACATTTAACAATAACACTGCTTTAGGTAGATTAGGTTCCACCTCTAAAGGAGGTACAATCTGTCTTGTAGGTAATAATGTAACAGTTGAAAATTCCCATTTCGCTTTAGGAGCTGTATATGCAAATACTGGTGAAGGAGCTAAAGAGAATGAAACCTGGGGTGGAGCAATGTTCGTCACAGGTAACTTCACAATCATTAAAAACTGTACATTTGATAATTGTTATGCTCTGGAAGACGGTGGTGCATTATACGTAATCGGTGATGACTGTAAATTATACAACTCTACTTTCACTTTCAACATTGCTGGAGACGATGGTGGAGCTATTTACTGGAAAGGTGAAGACGGTTATATTTACAATATTACCTGTATTCTTAACAATGCTGTTGGAAGAGACAAATCAACTTCCAAAGGTGGAGCTGTCGCTCTTGTCGGAAACTTTACAGTTTTAACTAAATCCACATTTAAAATGAACTCCGCTATTGTAGACGGTGGTTCAATATACGCAACAGGTAACTATATAAACATTACATATTCTTCATTTGAAAAATCTAATGTAACTAACGGTAATGATGGCAAAAACATCTTTGGTGGAGGTTCTATCTTTGTATTAGGTAATTATTCCAATATTGAATATTGTAATTTCTCCCAATCCCATGCTAAATACGGTGGTGTAATCTATATCCAAGGACACGATGTTAACGTTACAAATGCAATAACAGATTTCAGTTATTCATTAAAAGAAGGAGGGGCAATATATGTGGATGGTGCAAATGCTACCATTTCCGATTCAAGTTTCACAAGAGGTAATTCCACTTCTTCTAGCGGTGGATCAATATATGTTAAAGGAGCAAATGCAGATATTATTAATTCCAACTTCACAATGTCAATGTCAGCCAATCAGGGCGGAGCTATATTTGTGTATGGTGCAAATGCTACAATTGAAGGCGGTACATTCAGGATGAATAATGCTACCAATGATGGAGGATCCATTTTCATTAAAGGTGACGATACTAAAATTTTAGGAGTCACCTTCATGCAGTCTCATGCTGATAAGACCGGTGGAATGATTAGTGTAGATGGACTTAATGCATATATTAACGGTTCCAGTTTCTCAATGAGTTCATCTAATTATGGTGGAGCTATTTATATTGGTGGAACTAATGCCAATTCCGGATATAATGCGAATATCGAAAACTCAAAATTCGATAAGACCAACGCCACTAAAGATGGTGGTGCAATATATGTTAAAGGTGATTTGGCGGATGTATTGGACTGTGAATTTAGTTTATCAACCGCTTATGCCGGAAACGGTGGTGGAATCTATGTTGGGGGAAACAATGCTACTGTTGGTGGAGCTGTTTCTGTCATGTCCCAGGCTGTTAACGGTAATGGAGGATTTGCATATATTCAGGGTAATGATGTTTTAGTCATTGACTCAAGAGTTATGCAATCAGGTTCAAAAAGTGGTGGAGCCATTTATGTTGACGGTAAGGATACTGTGATTGATAATTTAACCTCTGCAATGACAACTGCTTCTGTTAAGGGTGGAGCAGTTTACATAAAAGGTCAAAATGCTGTAATTAATAATTCTGATATATCCATGACCAATGCAACTCTTTCAGGTGGTGCGGTATATATTGAAGGTCAGCATGCAACTATTGAAAATTCAACATTCAGTAATACTCTTGCAAAATCCGGATCTTCTTTCACTGGAAATACTGACGTAAAAAAAGCTACTCCAGATAATTCCAATATGGGTGGTGCAATATATATTGGAGATGATTATGCTAAAATTATTGGTTCCAGTTTTACAAATTCCGCTGCTTATTATGGAGGTATTCTTTTCTTGCAAGGCAAATTCTGTGATGTTATTAACTCATCATTAGACAAAGGTTATTCAGAACGTGATGGTGGAGCTTACTATTCTAAAGGTATAAATTCTAATGTCTATGATTCCAACTTTACAAATAATCTTGCTAAAGATGATGGTGGAGCTCTCTTCTGGCTAGGATCTAAATATAATTATGTAAATGGTTCTATTTTTACTAATAATACTGCTAAAGGGGATCCTGGACATTCTACTAAAGGAGGAGGTGCTATCTACTTCGCAGAAGGTGGATCTTACTGTGGTATAAGTTATTCTAAGTTCTTCAATAATTCAGCAGTTACCTCTAGTAAAGCTGATGGTGGAGCTATTTTATGGGATAAAAGTAGTCATATTTTTATTGACCATTGTCTTTTTGATGGAAATTTCGCTAACTCTACCAGTCCTGGGGGTAATTGGATTCAAGGTGGGGTATTGTATGCAAGACCGGGTACTAATTTAACTATTACTAACAATATATTCCAAAATTGCTGGTCTTTAAAGGAAGCAGGTGCATTATACTTGCAAACTGGTGATGTTAATAAGGGAGTAATTGAATTAATCAACAATACATTTATAAATAACACTGCTTATGGTAATACAACTGATACTGATAATTTTTTAGGTGGTGGAGCAATTTTATCAAAATCTGTTGGAAAAATTACAATTGTTAATGCTACATTCATAAACAATTCTGCAAACTATGGTGGAGGAATCACAATTCATAGTTCAGTTGCTCAGTGTAGTATAACCAATGCTACTTTTGATGGTAATAAAGCTACCATTGGTACTGGATGTGGTGATGGTGGAAGTATTTATGCTGGTAAGACATTTACTGCTATTAATATCAAGATGTCTAATGGTGAGGCAGCACGTAATGGTGGAGGATTATATCTTTATACTAATATTGATATGACATATAATAATCTCACTTTCATAAATAATTCAGCACAGAATGGTGGTGGATTATACTGGGATAGGGCTGGTGTTACAATTGAGGATATGACCTTTATAAATAATTCTGCAGTTACCTCCGGTGGTGCAATCTTTATCCCACTTGGTTCTTCTTCAACATCTAATACCTATGTTTTAAACAATATTTTCACAGGTAATTCAGCTAAATCTGGTGGTGCTATTTATGGTGTTGGAAATAGTATAATTATTTCACAAAATAATTTCACTAATAATAGTGCATCATATCGCGGCGGTGCAATCTTTATTCCTGTAAGTAATAATGGTGTTGACATAGGCAATTCAAATTTCACAGGAAACAAGGCCACTGGTGATGGTGGTGCAATTTTTATCGGATCAAAAGGTTATGATGATAGAAAGATTCATGATTGTAATTTCACTAATAATACTGCTGGTGGTGATGGTGGTGCCATTTATGTTGCAAATACAAATAAGGAAATTATCAATTGTTACTTTGATGGAAACAAGGCTGATGGAGATGGTGGTGCTGTTTATGTCGCAGCAGTACAAGGAGGAAAAATTAAAGATTCAACATTTATAAATTCACTTGCTCAAAATGGTGGTGCTGTCTATTATGCAGGTACAACTAGTGTCTCTGGAGCTCTTAAAATAGTAAATGATACTTTCCTTAAAAACATTGCGATTTATAATGGTGGTGCTGTTTTATATCTCATTGGTAATGGACCTGATAAGTACAGAGACTATAACAACTTTGATGGAGTAGGTATTCCAGTAGATGGTGGCAGAACTACTGTCAAAGCAAATAATACAAATACTGAATTCATTTCTACATCTTTATTTGAAGATAATGAAGATTATATGTTACGTCTTAGAGTTATTTCTGATTGGTTAAACCCGTATATTACTGTTTATATTGATAATCCTAGAGATTGGAATCGTTATGGACTTAGGGTTGTTATGAAATTAATTAATTCCACTACTCATGAAGTAATCAGAACGATAATTATAAATGAATCTAACATTGATACTCACCGACGTGATGGTATGATTTATGCAAGTTTCGGTAATCTTATAAAGAATGAAACCTATAATATCACTGTTTCATTTGAAGATTATGCTTATTTATATAAAGTAAATTCTACTGTGGTACAAGCTCACGGGGAAATTATTGGTGAGTTCAAACTCCTTCAAAGGTTAATCGACGATGCTGTTAAACGAGGTGACAGGGAACTTGTCTTAAACAGGACTTTCACTTTCACTCCATTTTATGAAGGTAAACATGAAAATATGGACGACAGATGTATCAATTTAACAAATATTCCTTATGCATTCACAATTCGCGGTGAAGGATTCGTTATTGATGCAGCAGGTTATTCCAGAATATTCAATATAACCTCTCAAAATGTCACAATTGATAATGTCATACTCGTTGGAGGTAACGCCAGCGGTGAATATGGTGATGGTATTGATAAAGGAGGAGCTATATTCTGGGCTGGAGCAAACGGTATCATATCAAATTCAATCATTCAAGAAAATAATGCAACTATCGGTGGGGGAATCTATTATAATGTTACAGCTCATGATTGTGAAATTATTAATACAACATTTGTAGAAAATACTGCAGTAACCCACGGTGGAGCTATTGACTGTAACGCTTCCAGAATGGGATTATATAATACTACATTTGAAGAAAACTTTGCATATATTGGCGCAGCTTTATGTAGGGAAATCAATGCTACTGGTGGTCACGGTAAAAACAATACTTTCATTGACAATTATGCAGAATATGCCGGTGCAGCTCTTGCATGGATAAATGCAACACGTATTTCCATAGATGATTATCACTTCTATAATAACCATGTAGGTTATAGTGGAGGAGCGATTTATGTCGGTGAAGGCAGTAAAAACTGTGAAATATTAAACTGTGTATTTGACAACAACTGGGTGGAAAATGATACCGACGGTCATGGTGGTGCTATTGAATGGTATTCAGAAAAAGGTTTAGTTTACAATTCAGAATTCACCAACAACCGTGCATATGATGGTGGTGCAATTTACGTAGGAAGTGCTTCCGGAGAAATCAATATTACCAAATCCACTTTCCGTGATAACATTGCATTAACTACCGGTGGTGCTATCAGTATTGATGCATCTGCCGTTACTGTAAATGCATCCAATTTCTACAACAACGATGCTACTAAAGGTGGAGCATTATATGTTGGTGGTGTAGGTACTGACAATTACATATATGGATCTGTTTTCGAAGGAAATAACGCTATAAGTAGTAGCGAAACAGCAATGGATGGTCTTGGTGGAGCTATTGACTGGGTTGCTTCTTCAGGTACTATTGTTGATACCAGATTTACCGATAACCATGCTGACTATGGTGGTGGAGTATACTTTGGTGAAAGATCAATTGACAGTAAAATTGATAATTGTTTATTCGAAGGAAACGATGCTAAATATAATGGTGGTGCTATTGACTGTAATGCATCTACTATGTATTTAACAAATACTGTATTTGACGGTAATATTGCACAATTTGGTGCTGCTTTATGTAGGGAAACCAATGCTAAAAGTGGTTCCGGTGCAAATAACACTTTCAAAAATAACCATGCGATTGTCGTTGGTGCAGCTTTAGGATGGATGGGATCTATTGGTATTAAGATTATAAATTATACTTTCATAAACAACTCAGCTGATGTTGCAGGTGGAGCTATTTATGTAAGTCCGACCAGCCATAACTGTTCCGTTATTGACTGTAACTTTGTAGATAACTATGTAACCAATAAAACAAACGGTTGGACTGGTGGTGAACAGTTCAGTTGGACCGCATGGGATGGTACACTTATGGCTTATGTAACTGATTGGACCACTGACCCTTCCATAATTGCAACTGCAGATGTATTGCCTACTGAAACCATATTTTATTATAATACTCAAGAGGATATTGATAACGCTTTAGGTACTGGTGGAGCGATGGCAATTTTTGCATCTAACGCAACTATTGTAAACACAAGCTTTACCGGAGGCGGTGCCAGATTAGGTGGAGGTATATCTGTAGGTGCAGGTTCAGGTAATACTATCCTTAACCATACTGAATTCAGATTAAATACTGCTTACGAACGTGGTGGAGCTGTAAACTTACACGCTTCAGCAGTTCATATTGATGACAGTAAATTCTATGATAACTTAGCTGTAAACGGTAGTGCACTGTATGTCGGTGGTGAAGGTACCGAAAACAAAGTACACGAATCCATTTTCATAGGAAACAATGCTACCAATTACGGTGGAGCTATTTACTGGGTTGCATATACTGGTGAAATTTTCAATTCAGAATTCAGTGAAAACAATGCTAGATGGGGTGGTGGTATTTACTTCAATGGAAGATCTGCCAATACAAATGTTGTCAACTCCACATTCAAATCAAACAGCGCTGTTAAAAACGGTGGTGCTATAGAGTGTAACGCATCCAACATTGGTATTTACAACCTGACATTTGAAGACAACATTGCCGGTGAATACGGTGCTGCGTTATGTAGGGAAATCGAGGCTACCGGCGGTCACGGTACAAACAATACTTTTGCTAGAAACCATGCAGGCATTTCCGGTGCGGCTCTTGCCTGGATGGGTGTGAAAAATATCCATATTGTTGACTATAAGTTCATAGACAACACTGCTGAAAATAGTGGTGGAGCCATATTTATCGATAAAGGCAGTAACAATGATATAATTGAAAACTGTACATTTGAGGGAAACCACTTGACCAATATGTCTGTTAATCACAATGGTGGTGCTATTGACTGTAGAGGTGAAAACTTAACAATTGATTATGTTGACTTTACAAATAACGGTGCATATACCGGTGGTGCAATCTATATGGCCAGTGATTCTAAAAATATCCACATATATGATTCCAACTTCACTTCAAACTATGCTATGGGTGACGGTGGAGCTCTCGGATTGAAATCTGAATCCTTAGCTATCAATAATACAATCTTCAAATCCAACACTGCACAACGTAATGGTGGTGCACTATATGCCGGCGGTAACGGTACAAACAATTCAATCCACTATACCATATTTGAAGATAACAGTGCAGGAGACCATGGTGGTGCTATTGACTGGCTTTCATCAGCAGGTGTATTTGAACACATTAACTTCATAGGAAATACTGCCGAATATGGTGGTGGTATTTACTTAAATGGTGTTTCAAGTAATTCCAGATTAAATCTTGTTTACTTCAGAGAAAATAGTGCTACCAAAAATGGTGGTGCTATCGACTGTAATGCCAGTATGATGGGTCTTAACAATACAATATTCATATCCAATCATGCTGGTGAGTATGGTGCCGCTTTATGTAGGGAAGCTAACGCTACCGGTGGATTTGGTGGTAACAATTCATTCATCAAAAACCATGCAAATATTGGTGGTGCTGCTCTTGCTTGGTTAGGTGTGGATGGAATTAACATTAACAATTACACATTCATAAATAACACTGCTGATTTATATGGTGGAGCTATTTATGTAAGGGAAGACAGTCCTAACTGTAAAGTATGTAATTCCTACTTTGATAACAATTATATTATTGATATTAGGAGAGGTCAAGGTGGAGCAATCAATTGGCTTGGAGAAAATGCCACTATTGTTAATACAACATTCTTAAATTCATTTGCTACCCAAGGAGGTACAATCTATATTGAAGGAGATAATGCAAATATCACGAAATCAAACTTCTCATATTCCGCAGCATTTGTAAATGGTGGAGCAATTTCAGGCCATAATGCTGATAATGCATCAATTATTGATTGTATATTCAATAAAAATGTAGGATCAGGTTATTTGGATTCATCAAATAGAGTTTATGGTTCAGGTG
Source organism: Methanobrevibacter millerae (assembly GCF_900103415.1). Classification (NCBI taxonomy): domain Archaea; kingdom Methanobacteriati; phylum Methanobacteriota; class Methanobacteria; order Methanobacteriales; family Methanobacteriaceae; genus Methanobrevibacter; species Methanobrevibacter millerae. The sequence continues at coordinate 7,994 of NZ_FMXB01000028.1, read as the reverse complement.
GAACAATCTACTGGGAAAATGCCAATAATCTTAATTTCTCAAACTTAAAGATTTTAGACACTGAATCCCACTCAAACGGCGCAATATCTTTTATAAACTGTAATGATTCAACGATATATAACATAACATTTAATGGTGCAATTTCAATAAGGAATGGAGGTTCCATTTCATGGGTTAATTCAACTAACGGAACAATTGATTCATGTGACTTCCTATATACTGTAGCATCATATGATGGTGGAGCAATTTTCCTAGATAACATTGATAACTTTAATGTTTCAAACTCCTATTTCAATACTGCTGAAGCATTTTATGGTAACGGTGGAGGAATCTTTGTAAACGGTAACGCAATATTCAATAATCTTTCATTAGAAAATTATAATGCTGCTGAAGACTATGCTGGTGGTATATTTGTATATGGTGGTAATTCAACAATTGCCAATTCAACATTCAAAAGTCCTGATGCAATATGGGTTAATAAAACCGCTACTGCATACATAATTAATAATAATATTACCGGATCAAATCCAAATAAGAATATTACTTATCTGGAAAAAGAATATGATGCCAGATACAATAAATATGACTACTCAGTATGGAATGACGGAGATTTATATCTCGATAACAATACATTTGATTATATAATATTCAATAACGGAACCATATGGACCAATACTACAACTTGGGTTTTAGATAATGAAACATGGAATGAGACCTGGAATACCACTTTCACGTTTTGGGCTAATATTGTTGATGACAATAACAATACAATCATTTCTGTAGATACATTAATCAGCTGGAATGATGTTTATCCAAAAGAAACCACTTCTTTCAATATGCCATATAATGCATTACCAAATACGTTATTAATGTATCAAGGTAATTTCACTATATTTGCTGAGGATAGTGGATTAAAACAGAATACTGTTCATACTGGTAGAATTAATGTTAAACTGCCTACTGAACTTGGAATAAAATATACTGATATTGCTCAGGAGGACATCACATTTACGGTTAAAATAAGTGTCCCTGTTCAAAGTAATTATACTTTCGATCAAAGTAAAGTAATAATCAAAGTAAATGATAAGATAATTCCATTATCTAATATGACATTTGATATTATTGGTGATAAATGGATTCTTGCTTATGTAAACTTTACACAGCATCACATGCCTGTTGGAACTTACACAATAACTTCAACCTATTTAGGCGATGATTTCCATTGGGCTGCTGAAAATGTAACTATACTTGCATTGTTCCCACGCCCAATTTGGATTGCGGTTCATGCAGAAAATATTTTCTGGGGTCAAACACTTATTGTTAATGTAACTTCAAATGCTACCAACACAGTTAACGGTAGAATTGTTATAAGCATAAACGGTAAAAAGATGAGTGTTCCTTTACACCTTGAATCCGACGGTTCATATGTATATGAATTGCCTAATGAGAATTATACTGCTTATTTAGAACCTGGCATTGAGCAGGTTGTATCTGTACGTTTCGAGAACGGTACTTATTGGGCATCTCAAACGAATTCATCCTACTTCAATGTATACAAAGTGGATACTCCATTCATCGTTAATGCAACGAATATTACATATGGTGAGGATGAAATAATTAACGTAACAGTTAATGAAACTGCAGAAGGTTATATTGCAGTAAATATTGAAGGCCAAATTTACGTTGCAATTATTCACGATGGATTTGCCCAGTTCAAGATTAGCGGATTGGCTGCCGGTATTCATAATGCTACGGTAACGTTCCCTGGTGATAATCACTTTAATAGAAATTCAACCAATGTCACATTTAAAGTTGACCCAACTTCCAATTATATATTTAATGTAAAAGTTGAGGATATTGTATATGGAGATAACGCTACTGTAAGGGTATTGTTAAACACTTCAGCTACTGGTACTGTAACAATTTATGTTAACGGAACTTCATATGGAACTGTTCAACTTACAAATGGTGAAGCCATATTGAAAAACATCAGCGGATTGGACGGTGGAAAATATGTTGTAAATGTAACCTATAGCGGAGATTCCACATTTACTCAGGGTTATAAAAACAATACGAATTTCACGGTATCTCAGAGAGGATGGGAGCCATCTATAACTGAATATGATTACAGGCCATATGGTGAATATTCAACAATTAATGTAACAAACATACCTAATATTAAGAGCAGTACTATTGTCATACAGATTGATGGAATTAACTATACTCGTGATATTGTTAACGGTAGGGCCACCTTAAGATTAAATAATCTTTCTGCAGGTCGTCATGAGGGCCATGTACTTTATCCTGGTGATGTGAATTATCAATCCCTGGATAAAAAATTCTTCCCAACTATTCCTCAGGCTACTCCTACGATTACATTAACGCAGGGCAATCCGGACAATAAAAATGTAATTGCAACTGTCAGCGGAAACGCAACAGGTAAGGTAACATTCTTCATAGGAGATAAGTCATATCAAGTTGATCTTGTTGGAAGAACTGCAACTTTAGTGGGTAAACTGGATTACGGAACCAATGTTGTTTCAGCTACATATGGCGGAGACCAAAATTATACTAAGGCTGATGCAAGAGAAACATTTGAAGTTCCTCTATTAGCATCTTTGGTAAATGTGACTGTCAGTGATACCGTATATGGAAACCCTGTTGAAATTCTTGTTCAGGTTGGCGAAGGTCAAACGGGATCTGTAAAGATTGAAATAAATGGCAATACATATATGAGTGAACTTGAAAATGAACAGGCAAAATTCTACATAAATGGATTAAATGTAAATGAGTACACAGTAAACGTAACTTATAATGGTGACCATGCATATTCAACAAACAAAAATTCAACTAAATTCAATGTAACTAAAGCAGATTTATCCGTTGATGTGACAGCATTAAATGTAACTGTTGAAGATAACATCACATTCATTATTAATGTTTTAAACAGTGACTTCTCAGGTAATGTTAATATCACTGTTATTGATGGCATAAACTATGATGATAATGTTAAAACTTTAATTGTACTGAACAAGTTGCCTGTTGCAGGAAAATACACTGCTAACGTAACATTCTATGGAGATAACAATTATAACAACAAGACCTTGAAAGTTAATTTCACTGTTTCAAGAGTTACTCCAAGTATTGATGTTACTATTGATAATGTAATTTTCCCTAATAAGGCTATTGCTGTAATTGATATGGGCAATAAAGCTAATGGTACTGTTAACGTTACTGTTGATGGTCAAACATTCACTGGAACTGTATTAAATGGTCACGCTACTGTTGATTTATCCGGAGAGCATGCTGGTTCAAAAGTTGCTGATGTTGAATTCTTCACTACTGATAGTTATAACAATAATGTTACTACCAGTGCCAGATTCACTGTAAATAAGGCTTCTTCAGCTATTGAAATTCAGGTTAATGAGATTTATAAAGTTGGTGAGGACATTGTTATTACTTTAAAACCTGTCAATTCAACTGGTGCAATCACTGTTACTATTAATGGTAAATCTTACGATGTTGAAAACCGTAATAAAGTGAATATTACTGGTGGTTTAGCTGAAGGTACTTACACAATTATTGCTAATTTGGCAGCTAACGATAATTATGCGTCTGTTACTAATTCCACAACATTCAATGTTGTTAAAAACGCAATTGATTTGGATCTTAATGTTGGCGGAGATGCCCATGTTGGTGATGAAAGAACAGTAACTGTAACATTAAATGTAACTGATGCTACTGGAGATATCATTTTCTCAGTTAATAATGTTAATTATGTGGTTCCTATTGCAGGTAATGTTGTTACACTTGATTTAAAAGACTTAGAAAATATTACCTACACTATTAAGGCAAGTTATTCTGGTAATGATAAATACCTTGCAAATGAATCTGATGTCGGATCATTTAATGTAAGTAAAAATGCGGTCTCAATTAATGTGGATGTAAACAGCCCTATAACTCTTGGAGAAACATCTGCTGTTACAATTACCATGAATCCTTTAATCAATGCGACTGTCAGTTTAACTGTTGGTAATGCAACTTATAATAAAACTTACAATGTCGTTGTTATAAATGGTGTCGGTAAATATGACCTCTTCGGATTCGAAAATGAAGGTACTTATGATGTAAATGTCAGCTTTGCTGGAGACAAGAAATATCTTGCTGCTTCAAACAATACTGCTAAATTAGTGGTTAATAAAGTTTCAAATTATGACTTGGATGTATATGTAAGTGATATTAACTATGGTGATGTTGAAACTATCCTTATTGTTTTACCGACCGATGTGGATACTGATAAATTGGAGGTAAAAGTTGATGGATTTATTCGTCAGCATACCATGGCAAATGGTTTTGCTACAGTTATCGTTTCTGGTTTGGATATTGGTCAACATGAAGTAAATGTAACTTATCTTGGTGATGACAAGTATGGCCGTAAAGATAATAACTCCAACATGTTCAATGTTGCACAAGGTGGTTCTTATCCAATGACCTTAAATGTTGACAATAAAACTTATGGTGAATACACTACAATTAATGTAACCCTACCTAATGATATTGATATTAATGTAAATGTCACTATTGTTGTTGATGGAGTTTCATACTCCAGAAAAGCTAATGTTCAAGGTGCTAATGCTATTGCAACGTTAAGTTTAAACAACTTAACCGGTGGTTTGCATTTAGTCACTGCCAGCTATCCTGGTGGTGGTCGTTATGTATACAATTCCAGAACAGCGGTATTTACTGTAGACAGAAATGAATCAAGTATTGATGTTGACTTCATTACTCCTGCAGGTGCCGGTGAAGGTGTACAATTCAATGTATCTATGGGTCAAAAGATTAACGGCAGCGCTATTTTAACTGTTGGCGATCAAAGTTATAATGTTGTATTAATAAACGGTAATGGATCATATATTGTTTACGGATTAACGAATGGTAATTATGATGTAAAAGTAGAATTTGGCGGAAACGAAAACTATACAAACAGCTCTTCATCAGTTAAAACGTTAGTTGTCAATAAAGCTACTACCACTGTCAGTTTAACTGATGTTACTATCGAAGTTGGTAAAGTTGCTACAATATTAATAACTGTAACTGACGGAGCTACTGGAATTGTAAACGTAACAGTCAATGGAATAACTCAAAGCATTGGTCTTATTGATTCTAAAGCAACTGTCTATGTTCCTGGTTTATTAAACGGCACTTATGACATCACTGTAAAATACGGCGGTGATGATAAACACTTTGCAAGTGAAAATGTCACTCAACATATTTATGTAAATAAAGTATCCGATTATGATTTCACTGTTGTCGCTTCTGATACTGTTGTCGGAGGAAATTCTACTGTGACTGTTTACATGCCTCGTGATGCTACAGGTAATATTACAATCGGTTCAAAGACTGCTAAGGTTAAGAATGGTGTAGCGGTCATTGTTTTAGATAAGGAAACTACTGCTGGTGAAAAACAAGTTACTGTGACTTATGGTAATGACAATAAATATGCCGATAAGACTGGTGTTGTAGCTAAGTATAATGTTGATAAAGCTCCATCCAGTGTTGAAATTGCTGTGAATAGCATATATGTTATTGGTGATACTGTTACAATTACTTTAACTCCTGTAAACGGTACTGCTACTGTTAAAATCAATGAAAAGGATTATACTGTGACTAATAATCAAGTTACTTTCAAAGCTAATGTTACTGGCCCATACACTGTTGTTGCCACTATTGCCGGTAATGATAGTTATTATGGATCTAGCGATACTAAAGTATTCAATATTGTAAAAGCTTCTTCAAGCATTGCAATTGATGTTAAAGAGATTAATAAAGTTGGAGAAAATATTATAATTACTTTAACTCCTACTAACTCTACTGGCGCTATCAGCGTTACAATCAATGGCGTACCTCAAACGGTCACTACTGAAAATAATGAGAAAAAGGTATATGTCAGTGGTTTAGGTGAAGGTAATTATACTATCGTAGCTAATTTGGCAAGTGATGATAAATATGAGTCTTCCACTAGCTTTAAAGTATTCTCTGTTGTTAAAAATAATTTAAATGTTACTTTAAGTGATGTCGGTACTATTAAGGTTGGCAGTCCTGTTACTTTCACTGCTACTTTAAATGTAAGTGCCAAAGGTGATGTCATATTCAATATCAACGGTGTCAATTACATTGTTTCAAGCGATTCTGAAACCGCAACTTACACTTACACTTACACTCCTACAAACAACGCTACTTTGAATGTTGTTGCAACATTTATGGGCAATGATAAGTATAATAGTAATTCATCCGCTCCAAAATCATATAATGTAGTTAGAGTTGATTCAAGTGTTGTTTTAACTGACGTCACTATTGAGGTTGGCGATATTGCTGTAATTAAGATTAATGTTACTGCTGGTGCAACTGGTACTGTTAATGTGACTGTAGACGGTAAAAACTATAGTGTCGGTCTTGTTGATTCCAAAGCAACTGTGCTTGTTTCAGAATTGACCAATGGAACTTATGATATTACAGTAAAATACCTTGGTGATGACAAATACAATCCAAGTCAAAATACTGTTCATAAGGTTTTTGTGAATAAAAAATCCAGTTATGATTTCTATGTTGTCGCTTCTGATACTGTTGTTGGCGGCAGTTCTGTTGTGACTGTTTACCTGCCTGGCGATGCTGACGGTAATATTACAATCGGTACTAAGACTGCTAAGGTTGTAAATGGTGAGGCGGTCATTGTTTTAGATAAGGAAACCACTGCTGGTGTAAAACAAGTTACTGTTACTTATGGTCATGACAGTAAATATGCCGATAATACTACTGGTGTTGTAGCTAACTATAATGTTGATAAAGCTACATCAGGTATTGAAATTACTGTGAATGATGTTTATAAAGTTGGAGAAAATATTATTATTACTTTAAACCCTACTAATTCAACTGGCCCAATTACGGTTACTATTAATGGCAAATCTTACGATGTTGAAACTGGTAATAAAGTGACTATTACTGGTGGTTTAGCTGAAGGTACTTACACCATTATTGCTAATTTGGCAAATGATACTAATTACGAAGCTTCAAGCAACTCCACAGTATTCAAAGTTGTCAAAAACAATTTAACAATTACTGTTAATGAAACTACTGATCCTAGCATAATTGTTGCAGGCAGTCCTGTAACTTTCACTGCTAACTTGAATGAGTCTGTTACCGGTGATGTGATATTCACTATTAACGGTGCTAACTACACAGTCAAAGTCAATAATGCTAAAGAAGCATCTTACACTTACACTCCTGTTAATAATGCTACTTTAACTGTTATTGCTACATTTGTTGGTAGTGATAAATATAACAAAAATGTATCTGCTCCAAAAGAATTCACAGTTAATAAACAATCTACTGATGTTAATGTGGCCGTTAAAGTTCCTGTAACTTATGGTGATGTGGCTGTTATTACAGTTACTATGAATCCTTCCATCAACACATCTGTTGTTGTTAAAGTTGACGGTAAAAATTACACTGTCGCTGTTGTAAATGGTGAAGGTAAATTGAATGTATCTAAATTAAATGCAGGTAGTTATGATGTAAATGTAACTTATGCCGGTGATGACAGGTATGCTCCAAGCATTAATGATACTGTTTCATTCACTGTTGTTTCTGCTGATTTGGCTGTTGAAGTAACTGCTTTGAATGTAACTGTTGAGCAAAACACTTCATTTATCATTAATGTTGCTGATGATTTTAATGGTAATGTTTCAATTAAGGTTGGAGATGACGTATTATACAACGGTACAGTTGAAGCAATGGTTATTGGTAAAGTATTGTCTGAAGCTGGTGCTAAAGTTGCAAATGTCACTTTCTATGGTGACAGCAATTATAATGTAAAAACTTTAGATAATGTTAAATTCAATGTATCCAGAGTTGACCCTACAATATCCGTTGAAATTACTAATGTGACTTATAATGCTAGTGCTGTTGCTACTATTAATTTAGGCAATAATGCTAAT
>NZ_FMXB01000027.1 GCF_900103415.1 Methanobrevibacter millerae | reverse complement strand
TCACAATTAATTGAAGTATTCAATTTAATATGGTCATAGACAACAAATTCCTCAGTAGTTGAATTCGGATTGAACTTAGAATCACCCAGATAAGTTACAGTAACATTATACTCACCAGCAGGTAAAACCAATTCATAACCGCATTCACCATTATCAATAGGCAGATAAACAACCGTATCATCAATAATAAACTCTACAAGACCGGTAGCAGATGAATTAACAACAGCAACAATGCTCACATCATTATCAACTGAACTGACAATAACCTCAATAGAAGTATTCTCCAAAGTAACATTCTTTTCTGCAACGTTGAAATAAATCAGAGTGGTTGCCGGATTGAAGTAATCATCACCTAGATACTTGGCATTACCCATGTAATTTCCTGCAAGGAAATCAGCAGCAAAAATGGCTTTACCGTTTTCAACAGGAACATAATAAGTCTTACCCGCAATATTAATTTCAACAAAACCTGTAGCAGAAGATTCATTAACATTAACAGTTAAAGTGACATCATAGTCATTGACAACAACATCACAATTAATTGAAGTATTCAGCTTTATGTGACCTAAAACAGTAAAGGATTCCATGGTTGAATTGGAATTGAATCTGTCATCACCCATATAAGTTGCAACAACAGTGTAATCACCAGATTGAAGCACGTTATCCAGTACAGCAACTCCGTTTAAGACATCAGCATAAACTGTGTAGTTTTCAGCGCCTGAAACCTCAAATTTAACGATGCCGGTAGCCTCAAGATTTACATTAACCGTGAAGGTAGCATTATCTTCAACGATTGAAACATTAAAGATAATTGGAGTATTCTCCTTAGCGGCTTCAACGACAGTGAATAACAGTCTGGTGCTGTTTTCATTATAATCATCATCACCGAGATAAGTCACTTCAACATTATAGCTTCCGGCAGGCAATGTAATGGCGTATGTAGCCACTCCATTCTCAACGGCCAGATAAATGACTGAACCGGACTGTTTTAATGTAACAAAGCCTGTAGCATTCTCATCAACATTAACAGTTATAGTTACTTTATTTCCATTAACATCAGCATCGGCACTGATAGGAGTATCCTTTTTGACATGTCCTTTAACAGTGAAGCTTTCGGAAGTGATATTGGAGTTGAATCTGTCATCTCCCATATATGTGGCAACTACTGAGTAGTCTCCAGATTCTAAAAGAACATCAAGAACTGCCTGACCGTCTTTAACATCAACATAGACAACATTCGCTTCATCACCTGACAATTCAAATTTAACTAGACCGGTTGCATTATTATCCACATTAACTGTGAATAAAACATTATTTTCAATGGTTTGAACATCAAGACTGATTGTTGTATTTTCTTTTACAGGATCTGCTATATTGAATGACAGTTTTGTGCTGTTTTTATTGTAGTTTTCATCACCAAGGTATGCTAAATCTACATTGTAGCTTCCCACAGGCAATGTGGTTGTGTATACTCCAGTTCCGTTTGTTAATGCAATATTGATTACGGTATCGCCGTATTTGACTTCGACAAATCCAGTAGCATCATCATCCACATCAACAGTAATTGTAACTTTATATCCGTTTACATCAGCTTCTGCAGTAATCGGCGTGTCTTTCATCACATGACCTATAATTTCAAAGTCTTTGGAAGTATTATTGGAATTGAATACATCATCGCCCATATAAGTTGCAATTACAGTGTAATTTCCTTTTTCAAATAACATAGAAGAGACTGCTGCACCATTTTCCACATCCACATAGAATGTTCGGTTTTCACCAGATTCCTTACTCAACACTTGGAACTTGACAAGACCACTGGCAGATTTATCAACACTTACATTAAACAATACCATGTTCTCATCTACACTAATATCAAGACCAATAGCAGTGTTTTGTTTTGCCGCTTCAGTTATAGTAAATGTTGTTTGTGTGCTGTTTGCATTGTAGTCCTCATCACCAAGATAAGTTGCCTGTACATAGTAGCTTCCTGCAGGCAATGTAGTGGTAAATGTTGCAACACCATTTTCGATTTCGATATTGGCAACAGTGTCGCCAATGCTTAATTTAACAAATCCTGTTGCATTTGAATCCACATTCACTGTGATTGTGACTTTGTTGTAGTTGGTATCAGCTTTCACATCAATGGCAGTGTCTTTTTTAACGTGTCCAAGGACTGTGAATTCCTTATATGTGATGTTGGTGTTGAACCTGTCATCTCCCATATACGTGGCAACAACAGTGTGATTTCCAGCATCTAAAAGAACATCAAGAACTGCCTGACCGTCTTTAACATCAACATAGACAACACTTGCTTCATCGCTTGACACTTCGAATTTGACAAGTCCTGTTGCATCCTTATCCACATTAACTGTGAATATTGCAGTATTTTCAACCGTTTCCACATCCAAACTAATTGATGTGTTTTCTTTTACTGGATCTGCTATGCTGAAAGATAATTTTGTGCTGTTTGAATTGTAGTTTTCATCACCAAGGTAAGTTAAATCTACATTGTAGCTTCCAGCAGGCAATGTGGTAGTATATGTTCCTGTTCCGTTTGTTAATGCAATATTAACTATGGTATCGTCGTATTTGACCTCTACAAATCCAGTAGCATCATCATCCACATTTACTGTGACTGTAACTTTATATCCGTTTACATCAGCTTCAGCAGTAATCGGAGTATCTTTCATCACATGACCTATAATTTCAAAGTCTTTGGAAGTGGTATTGGTGTTGAATACGTCATCACCCATATAAGTTGCAATTACAGTGTAGTTTCCTTTTTCAAATAACATGGAGGATATTGCTTCGCCATTTTCCACACCCATGTAGAATGTTTGGTTTTCACCGGATTCCTTACTGAACACTTGGAACTTGACAAGACCGCTGGCAGATTTATCAACACTTGCATTAAACAATGCCATGTTCTCATCTACGGCAATCTCAAGACCAATAGTAGTGTTTTCTTTTGCAGGATCTGTTACTGTAAATGCTGTTTGTGTGCTGTTTTTATTGTAGTTTTCATCACCGAGGTAAGTTAAATCTACATTATAGCTTCCAGCAGGCAATGTTGTTGTGTATGTTCCTTTACCGTTTTCCAGTTCAACATTTGCAATTGTATCACCGAATTGGAGTTTGACAAAACCTGTAGCATCAGAAACCACATCAACAGTGATTGTAACTTTATAACCGTTTACATCAGCTTCTGCAGTTATTGGCGTGTCTTTTTTAACATGTCCGATAACTGTGAATTCTTTGTATGTGATGTTGGTGTTGAATCTGTCATTTCCAAGGTATGTAGCAACTACCGTGTAGTTTCCAGATTCTAAAAGAACATCAAGAACTGCCTGACCGTCTTTAACATCAACATAGACAACATTCGCTTCATCACCTGACAATTCGAATTTGACAAGACCTGTTGCATCCTTATCAACATTGACAGTGTATGTAACGTTATTTTCAACGACATCCACATCCAAAGCGATTGTTGTATTTTCCTTGACTTGTCCAACAATGCTGAATTCGGTTTTTGTAGCATTTGGGTTGTAAATTCCATCACCAATGTAAGTCACATCAGCAACGTAGTTTCCACTGGAATAATCATTGATGAATACGGCAGTGCCGTTTACTACTGGAACATAATATTCCCTACCAGCAATACTTATTTCAACCAAACCGGAAGCGTTTGAATCAACGTCAACGGTGATTGTGACAGTGTTTTCATTTACGCTGGACTGTGCTGAAATGGAAGTGTTGAGTTTTTCCGGCTCAGGAACAGTGAATGTCAATATTTCTGAACCTGAATAGAACATATAATTACCTAATGAGGTTATGTTGACGTTATAGGTTCCAGGAGCTAAACTCTGCGTGAAATTTAAAGAAGAGCTGATAGGCAAGTAAATCAGTGAATCAAAGAGGTTCATTGAAATCCATCCATCATATCCGTCGATATCCACATGAATGGTGACTATGTTCTCAGTGACATCAGCACTTGCAATGATGACAGGAATTCTTTTATCAACATAAACAGTAATGTTTTTACTTGCAGCAGGAGCATATTCATCATTACCCGCAAAACTAACAGTAATAATGGCCGTACCTTCATTTAAACATTTAATAACACCATTTTCAACAACAGCAACACCAGCATCACTTGAAGCATAAGTTAAATTGCCCGCTTCAGGAGGATTCAAAGTTGCACCAGCAGAAACAGAATCATTAACCTTTAATGTCATTTCTGTTTCATTAATAATAATCTCAGTTGATTGTTTGGCTAAAATAATAGTGTATGAGGCAGTTTCAAATTTACAGGTTACACTCGCAATCCCTTCTTCTCCACACGTATATAATATTGCTTGATTAATTAAAGCAGTTGTTTGATTTAATGCACCACTCCTTTGTGATAAATCTAGTTCTATATTCATTTCTGATGCATCATATTCCTTAATTTCTCCTGAAGTACTGTTATATGCGTATAATTTAAAAGTAATTTCAGCTGTTTCGTTTACTGCAATTTCAGAAGTTATATTGGTTGTTGCATTTAAAAATAGCCAATTAACCATAGTTACATTTTCACTGACTTTCGGTTTTATATTGTAATTGGTGGCATTATTTCCAAACCAGTTATTGACAGATAAAACAGAACCTGATTCCACATCAATAATCAATTCATCATCTATTGTATTGTTTATGAAAATAGAGTCATGAATAACGGAATTTTCATCAAAATACCCAATATAAATCGCACTTCCATTAGAAATATTATTATTTATGTAATTTCCGGAAATTTTGACGTTATGTGCTTCTCCTATAATGTCAATGCCCATTATCGCATGGTTATTGAAATAGTTTCCGGATATGTTGGAATTGCTTATTATTCCTTCTATTAAAAGTACAACACAATAACTTGCAGAGTTATTATAGTAATCTCCGGATATACAGGAATTATTTATTGTTGCAAATTCGCTCATATAGTATACTGCACAAAATCTGGCAACATTATTGCTGTACTCTCCAGATATGATAACATTAGTTAAATTATTAGTAAATAAGAATACTCCTCCAGTATCATTTGCCTGGTTATTGTTATAATATCCGCTTATATTAACATCATTTAAATTTCCATTAAAGAAAATCGCACCACCGCTATCATCTGCTATGTTGGCAGTATAATTTCCAGATATACATACATTGTTTAAATCTCCATTAAAGAGAATTGCACCACCATAATCATCTGCTTTATTGGCAGTATAATTTCCAGATATATTTACATTGTTTAAATTTCCATTAAAGAAAATTGCACCGCCATAACCATTATTTACACTGTTATTTATAAAAACTGAATTTATATCTGTGTTGATGACATCTGCATAAAATCCGATTGCACCGGCAAGACCATCAACAACATTATTATCTATAAAAATGGCATTTATGTATGAGTTATTAAGTGTCTGATTAAAGAAAATCGCACCACAGACATATTCTTCTTTTCCATTTTTAAATGTTAAACCTGTGATATTTATCCTTCCTGCGTTAACAGTCAAGATTCTACTACCAGATTGTGCATCAAAGATTACTTCACCAGCACCATAATTAACTAATGTTAAATTATTTTTATTAATAGTTAAATTTATATTATTTTCTCCGGTGTATGTTCCCGGTGCAATATAAATTGTACTGTTCTCAGGTGCTTTTCTTAATGCTTCTTTCAATGTTTTAAATGCAGTATCAGGTGTTGTTCCATTGCCGCTGGATTCTTTACTTCCATTTACATACCAAACAAAAATTGTCGGAGTAACAGTGATGTTAACTGTGGTTGATGCATTATTGTATAAATAATCACCAGCATAAAAAACACCAGCAGTGGCATTCAGCTTCAATCCTGTAACAATAACAGTGGCCGTACCATTATTAATTTCACCATACCACTCATCACCGCCAATAGTAACAGTGACATTTCCGGTAGCATTTTCCAAACCGGTAACAACAACAATGGCATCCTCACTAAGCATAATAGGATCAGCACTGGCAATAATAGTTAAATTCATCTTAACAGGATTAACAATAATATAAACTGTAGTGGAAGCATTAATATAATTGGCATCACCTAGATAGGTAACATTTGCAGTTGTATTTTGGTTTAATCCTGGAATAATGATAGTGGCGGTTCCATTTCTGATTTCACCGGTCCAATCAGCATTGTTGATAGTAACGGTGACATTGCCTGTAGCACGTTCCAAACCAGTTACAATAACTGTAGCATTATCACCTTTCACTATTGGTTTTGCACTGGCATCAATGTTTAAATTTTTACGATTAACAGTAATAGTCACATTTTCCTGTTTAGCTTTATATACTCCATCCCCTGAATAACTAACGAGTAAAGTCTGATTGCCTGCAGATAAATCCGGAATAATAAGAGTGGCAGTGCCGTTTACAATAGTGGAAAAAATATTTCCAACACTGACCTTGCCTGTAGCATTATCTGGTGTTAAAATAACATTTACAGTGGCATTATCACCAAAACTAATTTCCTGTGCAGTAATATCCATTGTAACGTTTTGTTTAGAATAAGAATATGATAATTTTAAGACCTGACGATTGACAGTAGCAGTTACAGTTGTAATGCCGTCATCAAATGCAATATCTGAAGTAACAGTATTATTTCCAGTTTTTTTATTGGTAAGTTTTGCACCATTATCTGCACGGAAGCCCGCACCATAATTGAACAATTCGCCATCGGAAATGAAAGTAACAATTACTGTGGATGGCTGACCTGCAATAGGATTTTCATCTAAAGATAATTCAACAATGACCTGTTCATCATCTTCATGGCTTTTATCACTTCCCCAAGTATTATATTCTACAAGTTCATTTGAAAAATCAAAAGAGTTGCTTCCATACCAGTTATTATGGATTTTATCATACGTACCTTTATTGTATACAATGTTTCCCTTATCATTTGCCTTATTGTTAATGAAAATATTATATTCTAAGGTCAAATGGGACTTTGTGGAATCTAAATAGATTGCTCCGCCTTCATCAGTACAGCGATTATTTTCAAAATAACAATGGGAAAATGTAACATGATTTTCCTTGTTTATATAGATTGCTCCCCCATCCTTTTCAACTTTATAAGCGCTAATGTAATTATTAATAAAAATACCATATTTTACATCAGTGTTGAATTTATTTACATATATTGCACCACCCCCAGTATATGTAGCATAATTATCTCTGAACTCTGAAGATGAATTCCCCCAAGTTATAGTGTCTGCATAAATTGCACCACCAGCCTCACGAGCCTCATTGCGAATAAAATAACAATTGTCAATTGCAACATCACCTTTACTATATATTGCACCACCTTCATTTTTCCAAGAATCCTCTTCCCAGGAATAATATACAACATTGCCATCAAATCTAGAATTTACTGCAATGACGTTATTTTTACAATATATTGCACCGCCTTTTTCTTGAGCGTGACACTCGGAAAAATAACCATTGTCAACATATATATTTTTTTCACCATAAACTGCTGCACCAAAGTTAGTTACCCTGTCCTTTCGGAATTCAGAATTTTTAATATATATATCTCCAGCGGCGGCTATTGAACCCTGATTATATGCCCAATTATAAGCAGAATAACAGTCTTCAATTATAACATCACCTTCACATCGCACAGAAGAACCCTTATGACGTGCATAATTAGAAGTAAACCTAGTATTTTTTGCAAAGATCCTGTTTTTACTATATATTGCACCACCATGATCACCAGCATGATTAGAGGAGAATGTGGTACTTATAGCATCAACAGAATCCTCAACGTAAACTGCTCCTCCATAATTATCATCTGCCTTATTTCTTTCAAATCTAGCTGAAGATATGGAAGCGGATTTTGCATATATTGCACCACCATAATCACCAGCTATATTATCGTTAAAGCTAGATCCTTCAACTTCAACATTACCTTCACTTCGTATGGCACCGCCGTAACATTGAGCAGAAGTTGCACCCGTTGCATTATTACTATAAAATCTGGTATTTTTTGTTACAGTGACATTATTTTTACTATAAATTGCACCTCCATCAACCTTGGCCTTATTTTTTTCAAATAAAGAATTTTCAACAGATACGGATTTTTCACAATAAATTGCTCCACCATCGTCGTCTGCATTGTTGGATGTGAATGTGGAATTTATAATATCCAAATCTCCTTTGGAGTATATCGCTCCACCATTATCATCATCTGCAGTATTTTTATCGAAACTACTGTTTATAATGGTTAAAGGTTTATCTACGCCATTGTATATTGCACCGCCGTAGTCATCTGCCCAATTATTGTTAAAAGTACAGTTTATAATTGTGTATTGAGCAGAACCTTCAATATAAATAGCACCGCCCTTATTATTAAAATCGTTGTGTCCGTTAATTATTTTGAGATTTTTCAAGGTTATAGTTCCACTATTTGAATAAAATGCGCTGCAGCCACCTTTACCTAAACAGTCAAGGGTATGTCCCTGACCATCTATAGTTAAATTTTTATTCAATTGGATTCTGGAACCATAAGCTCCATTATAATCTCTTGTTAGAT
The DNA here is from genome assembly GCF_900103415.1 of Methanobrevibacter millerae. Taxonomy (NCBI): domain Archaea; kingdom Methanobacteriati; phylum Methanobacteriota; class Methanobacteria; order Methanobacteriales; family Methanobacteriaceae; genus Methanobrevibacter; species Methanobrevibacter millerae. Next base: position 14,505 of record NZ_FMXB01000027.1, on the reverse strand, counting down.
TTAAAACAGAACCTTCTGTTGCATTATCTATCTCACTTTGAAGGTCATCAAAAGTTCCAACATCATTATTTTCACTTAAAATTACCTGATTTTCTTCAACGCTAACAACCTCACTTGCAGCATCATCTGCGGCACTGACTGCCGAAACAGCAAATAATGAAACAAGAATGATTGTTAGTATCATCAATTTTTTGTTTAACAAATTTTTTCCTCCATAATAAATCTTTTAATGATATATTTTTTATTTAAAATAACATATATTATTTGTGAAAAAATTCTGAAAAAATAAAGCAAGTTAGGTAGTTATTAAGCGATAAAGACATGACAATCAATTTCGCCAGAACTTATGATGATTAATGATGCTTTGGTGGAATTAAAATAGCTATTTATTGTTTAAAATATAATAAACGCTTCTGAGAGGAATGTTCAGCTTTTCGGATATTTCACGGGGCTTGAGGCCGGATTCCCTTAAAGACTTAACCTCTTCATAATCATATTTTTTCGTATTGGTGTCCAGCTTGGTCTTATTTCTTCTAAGCAGGTAATAAACCCTGTTGACGGTAATGTCAAGCATTTCAGCGATTTCCGCTGCCTTATAACCTTCATTAGCCAGCTTTAATAACTCCTCTTCATAGTCGCAGGGCTGTCTTGAAGCTCCCCAATGGTACTCCTTTACAACCTCAATGTCCAGCTGCCTTAAGGCGTCTATATACTTTTTAGAAGTCCTTTCATAAACGCTCGGCGCACAGGTTATCCTTTCAAGGTTCGGATACTCCTCCAGGAGATTTATAATCATAAATGAAGATAATGTTTCGGTTATATGAATTGTAGTTACATCTTCATCCATAGTGACACTATCCTTTAATTAAATCAAGGAATTTCTTTGACTTGTCAGTTTTAGGGTTTTTAATGTTTTCGATGTGCTTGATTTCCTTTCTGATTTTGGACTCATTAATATAGAATGAATTGCTTATAAGTTCCAAATCGATGTCGCTGTTCAAATAGAGGTGAGCGGCTCCCAAAGCGGGATGGTTGACCTTGATGTTGGAGCTTTTCATTAATTTTTCGAACTTGAACTTTTCATAAAGGATCAAATCCTTATCCGGAACTTCTAGTATCCTGATGTCGCTGAACTGGTTTAAAATGTCGATTACGCCGCTGAAGGTCTTCTGGAAAACCCTCCTCTGCTGCCTGTCAAGCTCAACACGGATATACGGAAACGGTCCGGTTGAAATCTTCCTGTTGGAAACGGAGGTGGTGAGATAATACCGGAAAATGTCCCAGCTTATCAATGCCGGAGCGATATCCTCGAATATTGTTCTTTCAATAGTTTCACGGGTTTTCAAATCCCTTTTAAGAGATCTGTTCAATTCACCGTAGCGGTCAAGGTAATGAAACTTGGAAAACTCTTCCTTTATCTTGTTTTCCCTCCAGTTCTCGATTTCAGCAACGTCAAACTCGTCAATGAAATTCGGAGTGTAATTGCTGTACTTATGAATAATCAGATCATAGTTGTTTATTCGCTTGAAATCTGTCAGCTGCCTTTTGAAGATGTCATCACGAATGCTGTCGATGATGCTTTCGGCGTAGCGGACATATCCCAGGGCAATTGCGGTTCTTGCATGCTTGTCATCAATGATGGCCGGCTTTGTCCTGTGGAACTCCAGCTTTTCAATACGCACATATTTTCCGTAGGTCTTTCTCAGTTCCTCTTCATAATTGTCAACGAATTCTGAATCGAAGGTAACTCTTTTTCTCAGCCATCGATTGTTCTTGTCCTTATATCTAAATAACGGTGAGATGGTTTTTACGTGTCCGGTACGTTCCTGTTTAAGGGCATTGATAACCTTTTTAAAGGCGTTTCTGCCATATCTTGATAAATCAGCCATCAATACACGATAATTACCGGACAATGGTAAATATGGAATTATTTCAACCCTATAGGTATTTTCCCTGCTTATCTTGAATGAAAATGACTCGCTTCTGCATTTACACTTCCCTTTAATTGCAATGTATTCGGATATTGAATATTTCTTGTAGCAGGAATCGCACTTGAGATAACCGTACTGTTCAAGATGGCCCAATGCGATTTGGTGTGAGTCAATGGCTGACTTGACCCTGTCGAGAATGTTTTTCTTGGCATTGGCCTTGTTTCGAAACATCTGGTTGTGCCGGCTGTTTTCGCTTACCTCTTCAAGTGAAACCTCACCGATTGACTTGTTTCCATATTTGTTCAGTGATGCGAATGGAGTGCTGTATCCCTGCACCTCCATGTCACGCCTTAACTGCTTTAGCTTTTCCAATCTGTCAGCCAGCTTAAAGTAAAGATATTTGAAATTGTCAAACTCATCGATATCCTCTACGCGGATATCATCGTTTGAAATTTCCTTGAGGTATTTCTCCGCTTTAATTACCAGGACAGATTCTTCCATATTATCAGATTTATTGAATTCTTTCGCCGATTTCGCAATCTTCGTTTGCAGTAAGCAAAGCCACATTATCGCCGGTGGCAAGAATCATTCCTTCGGATAATGTTCCGAACAGCTTTGCAGGTTTAAGGTTAACTAAAACGACAACTTTCCTTCCGATTAAATCTTCAGGAGAGTAGTAGTTTGCGATTCCGGAAACGATTTGTCTAGTTTCGGATCCGATGTCAACCTGTAACTTTAATAGCTTGTCTGATTTTTCTATCTTTTCGGCCTCTTTAACCTGGCCTATTCTAATGTCTACTTTGTCAAAATAATCAATATCTATAATTTCACTCATATTATCTTCCTCATTTGATTTTAAGTTTTCCTGCAGTTTTTCCTTTTCTTTTAAAATAACGTCATCATCAATTTTCTTGAATAACGGTTTTGCCTTTGAAATCTCATAGCCTTCAGGAAGAGGCACTTTGGCATCCTGCCAGTTATCCAAATCAGGCAGATTCAGTATCTCAGCTATTTCATCAGCCTTTGTAGGCAGGAACGGCTTTAACACATAAGCAAGGCATTTTGCCAACTGATTGGATAGGTATAGGCAGTTGGCTGCCTTCTGGAAATCTTCCTTAACGGCTTTCCAAGGTTCCTGGTCGTTGAAATACTTGTTTCCTATTTTGGATACCTTGAATATTTCAAGCAGGGCTTCCCTGAAATCGTAATTTGAAATCAATTCGCCGACGGTGTCCGGAAGCCTTCTGATTTCGGCTTCAAACTCCTCATCCTCAGCTGATGGGTTCCTATATTCAGGCACCTTGCCGTCAAAGAATTTATGTGTAAATGTGAATGTCCTGTGAAGCAGGTTTCCGATGACGTCTGCAAGCTCGTCGTTGTTTCTTCTCTGGAAATCATCCCATGAGAAATCGGAATCCTTGTTTAAAGGAGCGTTAATCGTTAAATAATACCTTAATAAATCAGGTTCAAAGTCCTTTACAAAGTCGGCTATCCAGATAACCCAGTTCTTGCTGGTGGACATCTTTTCCCCTTCAAGGGATAAAAACTCACCTGCATAAATCATGTCGGGCATCTTGCAGCCGTAAGCGTTTAAAAGACCCGGCCAGAAAATGGAATGGTGGTAAATGATGTCCTTTCCGATGAAGTGGACAACGTAATCGTTCCAGTAGTCCTCCCATTTAATTCCGGTTTTTCTTGACCATTGGGCGGCTGAGGAAATATAACCTAAAAACGCCTCAATCCAAACGTAGAGCACTTTTCCTTCGGCTTCATCAAGAGGTACCGGAATTCCCCAGTCCATGTCTCTTGTGAGAACCCAGTCGTTGAGTCCTTCCTTAAGCCAGTTGGAAGCGTAGTTCTTAACGTTTGCAGGCAGATTATCGTTATTGTCAATGTAATCCTTTAATGCGTCTTCAAATTCTGATAGCTTGAAGGCATATTGGTATGTATCCTTAATGACCGGCGTATTTCCGCAGGTCAGACATCTCGGTTCATCAAGTTCCGTTGGATCAAGCGCCCTTCCGCACTTTTCACAGTGGTCTCCACGGGCTTCAGAGCCGCATGCTGGACATAATCCTTCAACATAACGGTCCGGCAGGAATTTTTTGCAGTTTTCACAATAAAGCTGCTGGATATCCAGCCTGTAAATCAGACCCTTATCGTAGAGGTCCTTAAAGAAATTCTGAGCTATTTCATAGTGAAGCTCATCGGTTGTTCTTGTGAAATTGTCAAGGGAAATGTTCATTGATTCAACGTCCTTGACAATCATGTCATGATAACGTTTGGAAATTTCAATAGGCTTTTTATTCTCCTTGTCAGCCTTTACTGCAATTGGAGTTCCATGTTCATCAGTGGCGCAAACCATCAGCACGTCATTTCCGACCATACGGTTGTATCTTGCGAAAATGTCCGCAGGCAGATACGTTGAACGGATATGGCCCAGATGACACGGACCATTTGCATAAGGAAGTGCACATGAAATAAATATTTTAGTCATTCATTCTTCTCCTAAATTTTTTAAGCATTAGTATATTTGTTACTGATTCTTTATAAAAGTATTATTTTCAGATAGCTTTTCTTGAAATTTAAGGATTGATTGCAATTATTATTAAAAATCTTTGCTGATTGAAAAAATACAAACCGAAAGCAATATTGCTTTTGAAAATAAGTTAATTTTTTAATATATGAAAAAAAAATTAAAAAACATGGCAGAAATTTCATATATCAACCCGCTATCAAATGAAGGAAGGGAAATCATCAAGGATTACGGTGATTTGAATCAGCTTGACAAGGAAGATGAATACCTTATTGAAGAGGTAATCCACACTCCAAATCAGAAAATCTCAGATGACTCTCTAATTCCCAAATCATATAAGGATCTGGCCTTTAAGCGCATCAAATGGGCAATCGAGAAAAAGAACAACAAGGAATATGCCCAAAACGAGTTCGAATACCTCTTAAACGATGCCATTTACAAGCATGACGTCGTAATATTCCACGCCCTCTGCCAGGCGATAGCGATACAGTTCAATACGGGCTCAAGGGAAACCAGGCTTTTTGTGGAGTCCCAGGGAATACTGATACAGGAAAGGCTCGCCAAGCTGACCCCGTCAACAAGGGAGGAAATCATGGATGAAATCCTCGATGAGATAAAAACCGACGGGGCGATAAAGTGGAATTCACTTAAGGACGTAATAGCTAGTAAAAAACTGAAATTAAGCGAGCTTTTAATTGAAAAGGGAGACATTATCCTTCAGCAGGATGAGTTTTTAGACAATTATGCAGACCAGTTCAGCGACAGAAGCCCCGACAGAATGTACAACATACTGATTGGTGACAGCGTCAAGGAACTCATATTATCCCGTCTGATAATGCAGAAAACCGAGGAATACATCGCAAGGATAAAGGAGATGTCCTCAAGGGTTGAAATGCATCCTGCGATAATCAAGCTTTCAGAAGAGCTTAAGGAATTCATTCCCGAAGAGATAGGCAAATACAGCACTTACCTTGACGGAAGCGGAGGACTGTTCGGAACCGCACAGGCAGGAAAGCTGAATCCCGAAGCGTTTCCACCATGCATTGAAAATACCGTTAATGGAGTGTCCTCAGGAGGACGTAACGATGCAATCGTTCTTTTATTAACGTCATTCGCTTCATATGCACGCCTATATCCGAGGATTTTCGCATCAGATGAAACGATAAAGGTCTCAGACGTTGATCCTGACTTGAGCATTACCCGAAATGAAATTTTACCGTTAATATTTGACGCTGCGGACAACTGTACGCCGCCGCTATTTGAAGACCAGCCACAGGAAAAAATCAATATCATATCAAAGCTCGGATTCGGAATGCATGAGGATATTAACATCAACCATGAAGGCGAAACGACCTGGTACACGCCTATGAGCTGCGATAAGATAAAGATGCATCTGCCACAGCTGTGCAAGCCTGACGGATTATGCAAGGGAATCAATAACCCGTTGTCCTGCTATACCCGTAAGAAATTCCAGCTGGACAGAAAATCCAAAGATTGAACTACCATGACTTATAGAAGTCATGGATTCCTAACATCGAGTTGAAAGGCGATCCCCGTTGTTCCAACGGTTTAAAATATTAATTGATGCATTAATATCTCTATCAAGGACAATTCCACAATTTGGACATGTCCATTGCCTAACAGAAGGTGATAATTCATCTACAACATGTTGGCAATGGCAGCATGTTTTGCTCGTCCCTTTTGGGTTTACGGTTACAAGACCTTCGCAGTCCGGTTTATACCAATTAAACTTATAATTAAGCATATCTTTAAATTTCATTAATGGAAAAACCATATTTTGTTCTCCACCGATGAGAATTTTAATATTGGCCCAGTTATCTTCTAATACGATTGTATCATTTTCTTTAACTAAAGTTGTGCTTAATTTTTGTATGAAGTCGTTTAATTTGTTTGTTCTTTTAGTATACCAGTTTTGTAATCTTTTTTGAATATTTTTAAATGCTCTGCTTCCTTTTTGTTTTGTACTGAGTGAAATGTTTAATTTTTTAATCATTTGGTTTTCATGATTTATATCAAATTTGTATTTTTCACCAGTATTACTTACAAGAAAGTAATTTCTGTTGGAATTTAAGTCGTAACCCTTTGATTGATTTGTATTGTTCCATTCTTCTATTGGTGCTTCAATATTTAAGATAGCGTAATATTTACCATTATCGTATGTAATGGTGATATTGTTGATTTTAATATTGGAGTTAAGTAATTGATAATATTCTTTACTTGTTCTGTAACGGATTAAACCATATTTTCGAAGTATTAACTTTTTGTCTTTAATAGGGTATTTGGCTATTGTTTGTCTGAAACTTAATCTGGTATTTTTTCTACTGTGGAATTTTGGGAAATTGGTTTTTGGATTTTTAAAGAAATTTTGATAACTCTTATATAAATCTCTGCTGGATTGTTGTAAACTCGTACTTTCAATTTCTTCTAACCAGGGATTTTCCTGTTTTAATTGTTTTAAAAAGGTGTTAATGAGAGTTATATTTAATTTGTATTGATTAGGATAGATGGCGTGTAATTTATTTAATCTTTCAAGGATGTTATTATGTACAAACCTACTTGCTCCAAAATTTTTATGGAATAGTTCCTCTTGTTTTTTGTTTGGATAAATTCTTACTTTAATTCCTTTATTAACTATTTTCATAATTATTTTTTTTTACTTCCTTTGTTGGTTTTCTAGATATATTGTTTAATATGTTTCAATATTTAGCTCCACCAGTTGTAAGCTATGAAAATAACCTCTTTTCCAAAAGATTCCACTCCAAAGACTATCATATAATTTTTAGGATTATTCTTTTTTAATGTTATTCTACTGCTTGTAGATTTTATAGGAATTAATGAAATCTTTGAATATTAAACATCAGTTCCACTTTTAAACAATATGTGTATTATGATTTGCCTCAAAATTAGCTTCAACCACCATTTATTCTATAGTTACTGCCCACACGATTAAATATATTAATTAAAGACTCAAATATGGGCTCAGTTATTACTTTCCTACGATATTTAACAACCAATACCAAGTGATAGGTTAACTTATAATACTGAATGGTTAGTCTTGTCAAAAATTTGAAACTATAATAATTTATATGGCAATTAAACTATTTAAAACATTTGATTTAAAATAGTCCACCATTTTTGCAAAAATTCATCTACCACTTCAGAGAAGTGGTAGTATTCTTTTGCATCATAAGATAATTGCTTATTTTGAAAAATTAAAAAAATACAACAAGTGATAAGATTACCTGTTGTAATAATCGTTAATTACCTGACCGTCCCTGATTTCTATTGTCCTGTCGGCCAAACGGGCAACGTCATGGTCGTGAGTGACGATAATTAACGTTGCATTAATTGTTTGATGGACAAATCGTAAAACGTCAAGTACCTTAGCGCCGGTTTTTGTATCCAAAGCCCCTGTAGGCTCATCAGCGAGGATTATTGACGGGAAATTAACCAATGACCTTGCAATAGCTACCCTTTGGCGTTCACCGCCTGACAATTTGTTCGGCTTTTGATTTTTCTTATCCAGAAGCCCTACCGCTTCGATGAAAAGCAGCGCCCTTCTATGCTTGTCCTTTTCAGACATCTTTGCATCCATCAGCGGTATTTCAACGTTTTCCTGAACCGTAAGATTAGGCAAAAGGTTATGAAGCTGAAATACGAAGCCTATTTCATGACGGCGAAAATCGCTTAAATCCTTCTGTGAGGCCAGATCAATGCCGTTAATAATAACGTGGCCGGAATCCGGAGAATCAAGTGCACCCAGCATATTCAATAATGTTGATTTGCCCGAACCGGAAGGTCCGATAATGGATACAAAGCTTCCCCTGTCGATTGATAAATTAATATTATTAAGTGCAGTGACTGCCCCCTTATCATACTGCTTTAAAACATTTATTAATCTGATAAATTCCATCAAATCACCTATTCATACCTCAATGCTTCAGTTGGAGCAAGCTTGGATGCCTTGTATGCGGGATACACTCCGCCGATAATTCCTACGATAATCGTGATGCCGAATGCCAATATGAATGTCTTGGGAGTGTAGACCAGTGAGAATCCTTCCCTTCCGATAAGCTTTACGCCGATTTCGGCTATGGATATTCCCAAAATCGAACCGACAATGCCCGATAATGTTGTTAAAACAAGGGTTTCTCCTAAAATCATCATCAGTATCTTTTTGCTTTTCCATCCGATGGATTTTAAAACGCCGATTTCTTTAGTCCTTTCATATACTGTCATTACCATTGTGTTTACGACGCCTATGGCTCCGACAAATATTGCCAGGCCTGAAATGGCGAGGGATGCCGTATCCAGTATGTCTGTAACATTATCGAATATTGAAGAGAGCTCTTCGCTGGTGAGAACAGTCAGGTTTCCATACTTATCTTCAATGTTATCGCCGACAATCGTATCGTTTGCACCTTCCGACGTCTTTACATAGATTGAAGAGACGTCACTTGTATCCGAGAGATTTTGAAGGGTATCCAGGGATGCGTAAACCCCGTTGTCTGCCAGCATGCTTCCGCTTTCAAAGATTCCCACAACCTCGAAATCATGGCCGAAAAGGGTGAGATTGTCTCCAATGCTTACATTATACAAATCACTATAGCTTAAACCGACTATCGCTTCATAGGAACCGTCCTCATAAACGGATCCGTTTACGTCCTTAATGCCGACCAGATTTAATTTGGAGGCGTTTATTCCGTAAAACCTTGTTCCCATGCCTGGGCTATCCGACTGTTCCAAAAGAGGATTGGAATCGCTGACGGACAGCTGGCCTGCTGCATCTGATACGTTCGTTACGTTTTTCAAATCATCAATCAATGAAGAATCCAGCAATGCAGAGCCTCCGCCCACATTCGTTGAATTCATAACGGTTATTTCGGCTCCGCCCTCGTTGAATGACGTCTGAACGGAATCCTCAAGACCCGCCGTAATGAGGCCTAAAGCAACGATTGTTGCAATTCCAATAGCTATTCCAATAATGGACAATGCGCTTCGAGTCTTGTTCCTGAACGGATTCTTTAAAATTAATGTTATGAATTTAATAGCTGACCCCCCATATCATAAACTGCTTTGGGTGAATTTAAATGGATTGTGGTTTTCATCCGTTTTGTCATAATACTTGTTTAAAATGGATGATTCCCACATGTTATAGTTCAACTGGTCGTTTTGAGAAAACCTGTAAGCCAATATTCCGACTGTGCGTGAATCCTCATCGATATCGTTTTCCTCACAGAAAATGCTTACCATGTCCGGGGCAAACTCTGAGGGTTCATCCTCCATGAAATCCATGAATTCCTCATACTCCGTTTTCGAAAAGAGCTCTTCCGGACCTATCGGATAATCGCCTGCCTTTATGGTATACAGTTCAATGTACATCATGGACTGCAGGGGCATCTGGTTGTGTTCTATTGAAAGGCCGCTGACCTTTCCCGTTTCCAAATCCAGGACTGTATGGCCTGTTTTTTGCATTGGAAACCAGTTGTCGTAAGCCGGCTTTACTATATCTTCCGGAGACAATCCTGCCAATATTGTCTTTAAGTGTTCAACACCGATTACCTCAAATATTTCTTCCATAATAATATTTTAAAAAATAGCATATAAATATTTTAATTTCAAGATATTAATCTATGAGAAATTTGTCTGATTTGCTTGAAAATAGGGAAATTATTAAATCAACTGATAGACTACGGATTTAATCCGGATTATGTCTTTGAAAAGACCCTTTCCAATTCCAACTTCAAGGCTGTGATAATCTATGAAAAGAATACATTATTTTCCAAAGTGATTGATTTGGAAATGGACGAGGATTATGTTTTGGTTGATGTGAAAACTCCAATCGGGAAGTTTGCAGCAGAACTGAAAATTGAATATGAAAGCATAATCACAGACATTATTGAGAAATGCACAAGATCAAATGTTTTCAAGTTTTTTCAAACAAAAAGATTGATGGATAGAGTTGAAAAGAGATATAACACGGATTTGGAATTTCTCTGGGAAAAATTTCCAAAGGATGCTATCTACAGAAACAAAAGGTATTCATCTTTTTTATCAGCAATTTTACGATATGGAAATCATGGTACTCAATTATGAATAAAAATGGACTTGAAAGTCCGAATTTTCCAAGATTATAATTTAATTAAATTATTCATCATATTCTCACTATATAGCATAATAATATTGATTTTCTTTTCTTTTATCAGTGCAAAAGTAACAAACTATGTGTTTAATTTTGATTTCATTTCAACGATATTCAGTTTCTTTATTGCTATAATATCCGCATATGTTATTAATTACTTCGAAATACCAATGTATATTCCAAAAATACAATTTAAACAGATTTTACCTAAAAAAACATATTATATTTTTTTAATACTGTTCATCACTATAGGATTACTTAAAACATTTTTCCTAGATTCCAATTATGATATATTGATGTTAGTTATCACGATATTTCTTATAATCTATTTATTAAAGCCATATGATGGCGATATTTCCAAAATTAAATACAATACTGTACCAAACGTATTTTCAAAAGTAAATATTTCCATAGTATTGCTAATCTTGATTATCTCATTTATTACAGTAATTATGGATTACATTTTGGGTTTGGGATACAGTGAAAACTATTTAAATATCACCAGAACCACCATGTATTTATTTATAATAATATCAATTCCATTAGTGTTTTACTTATATTATTTGGAAAAAAATGTAACAGAACCATTGAATAAGGTATCTGAAATCATAACTGAAGGTATTACAACAATTGAAGACCATTCAAAACATGGAAAAAAATTGGAACAAATCAAGGTAAATAACGAAATAAAAATACTGATTGATTCATTGCGAGATATGGAATATGATGTAGTAAAACATGCACAAAACTTGAAGAAAGTAACCTCTGAAAAAGAAAGATATGAAACTGAACTGAAATTGGCCAGCGATATTCAAAATTCAATGATTCCAAAAGATTTTAAACAATTCCATGATAAATTTAGTGAAAACAGAGACAAGTTTGAACTTTGGGGAATAATGAAAGCTGCCCGTCAGGTAGGAGGAGACTTTTACGATTATTTCCAAATAGATGAAGACAATATCGGATTTGTAATTGGAGATGTCAGCGGAAAAGGAATATCAGCTGCATTAATAATGGTTAAAACAATGACATTAATTCAGGATTATACAAAGCAGTACAATGATTTATCAAAAGCATTTTATAAAACAAATAATGATCTCTATGAAGAGAATGTGGAGGATCATTTTGTTACCTGTTGGCTTGGAAAAATTAATATAAAAAGCAACGAATTGTCATTTGTTAATGCGGGCCATAATTCACCATTAATTAAATTAAACAATAATGATTTTGAATATATGAATATTAAACCGGGATTAGTATTAGCTGCTATGGAAGATGTGGATTATAAAACACACACTATACCATTTAAAAAAGAAGATACAATATTTTTATATACTGATGGTGTGACAGAAGCCAATGCCAATTATGAAGAATTTTACGGTAAAGAAAGACTAAAAAATATTATAAATAAACACAAAAACGATAATGTTAATAATATAATAGAATCCATAGAAGAGGATGTTGAAGAATTCTGCAATTATGAAGAACAATTTGACGACACAACAATGTTTATTCTCAGAGCAAAATGAGGGATGATTGTTATTTAATTAAATAAACATCATCTTCTCTAAAGTTCAAAATTAAAGCTAACAGCCGTGAATTTCATTCCGCTGTCTCTAATTTTTTTAGATTTAATGTCAACGTTACCATATTTCTTTAAGAAAGTGTTTATCTCTCCTGAAACGGAGTTGTATTTTTTCCTGTCATATACCCTGTAATTTCCCATGAATTTAACGGTTTCTTTTGTCTTTAGGATATTTACTTTATCCATTCTGAATGATTCACCGTTCTTTTCTAAAACTGAGTTTACTTTATTTACAATTTCTGCTTTTATTTTGTCTTTTTCTTCATCGCTAATCATAATATCTTCATCCATTAATAGCAGTGCTTTTCAAACATGGAAAAGCACTTGAATTTTCTAAAAAAATATAAATTAACCATTTAACTTGTTTAATAGTTTATATGTTATTATTATAATAGTTTATGAGAAAATTCTAAATCACCAGTTGATGCCATCTCATTTTATAAGATTAATTGCATAATCATTAATTCATCAAAAATAAACCAAAACTCAACATTAACAACATCGTTTTAATTGAATATATGATTAAAAAAATTAATGGTTACTATCAAATCAGATAAAATAAATGAAGCTAAATTTATAATAATTGATTGATATCTAAAAAACAGTAAATACAAATATTGTTATCTACATGAAAAAAAAGAAAAATTGATGGGAAAGTAAATTATAACTTCCCATCCCTAAGCGGTTACAGTTACTTTGTTGGCTATGACCGCTTGGCCATATTTTGAAGTAATTATGTACTCGCCAGGTTGTAAATTAATGTTTAATTTCACTATACCGTTACCGTCACTTGTTCTGTAGTAGAATACTCCATGGATGTTGAATTCTACTTTTTGATTAGGAGCAGGGTTACCTTGTCCGTCGTATACGTGTGCTTCGAATGGTTTAGAGTCATGGAATTTTTTAGATAAGTCTTCAGCGGTTAAAATTGGTAAAACCGTTATATTGTGAGCAACTCTAGCTCCTTTATACTCAGCAGTGATAATGTATGTACCAGGTTCCAAGTTGATGTTGAGTTTTACATGACCTGTATCATTGGTTGTACGGTTGTAGAACACACCATGGATGTTGAATGTAACAATTTCACCAGCACCTATAGGGTTACCGTCATCACCTAAAACTCTGAGCACATATTGTGAATCATTTCTGAAGTATTTTACAAGGTCACCATCTTCAATGAATCTGGATAAAACAGTAATGTTGTTTACTTTAACATCTCCTGTTGTAGGGTTGGTTGTAGTGATTGTGTAGTTACCAGATACCAAGTTGATTGCAATGGAAGCTTGACCATTAGCATCAGTAGTTCTGGTGTACTCAATACCGTTAATTTTGAAAGTAATGTTAGCGTTAGCTAAAGGATTACCTTCGCTGTCAGTGAAGTTAGCAACAAATCTGTCAGGAGCTTTTTCCACTTTAACGAGATCATCGGCAAAGATTGTTTCTTTAGGATATGGTATATCAATAGTTTCAGTAGAGTTAGCTGAAGCATATTTTTTATCACCAGTATAGGTAACACCAACAGTATGGTTACCAGGAGCTAATTCAGGCAATTCGAAGATTGTAGTACCTTTTTCTACAGGAACATATAATCCAGTACCGTCAACATCAACCAACATGTAACCAGTAGCGTCTTCAGGCAATTCCATTATGACAACATCTTCAGAAACTGTTATGTTAGCTTTAGGATCTACACCAGTTGGGGTTGGAACAGTTACATCAGCAGTTGTTTTAGCAGGTGCATATTTATTGTCACCAGAGTAATCAACTTCAACAGTGTAGTTACCAGGAGCAAGATTGCTTAAATCCAATTCGATTTCGTCATCAGCATCGAAGTAGTAATTTTTACCGTCAACACTTACAATAACATGACCTTCTGCATCTTCAGGCAATTCCACACTAACAACAGTGCCATTTACATTAACAGTAACATTAACATCTTCTGGAAGTGGGAATTCAACGTCCTCATATGTAGTGTTGGTGTTGAATGCTGAATCGCCCATATATGTTGCAACTACAGTATAGTTTCCAGGCTCAATACTGTTAGTAAACATTTCCACATGACCATCTATAACATCCATGTACATAGTATAGTTCTCACCAGTTTCTTTACATACCATATATAATTTAACCAAACCAGTTGCAGCTTCATCCAAATCAACCACTATAAAGGCACTGTTTTCATCAACAGTGATATAAAGATCAATAGTAGTATTTTTCTTGGAAGCATCCATTATGGTAAATGTCACTTTTGTATTGTTCATATTGAAGTTATCATCACCAAGATAAGTTA
>NZ_FMXB01000026.1 GCF_900103415.1 Methanobrevibacter millerae | reverse complement strand
GAGGAGAGCAAAACATGATATTTCCTCTATCGAGATTCATACAAAGACTTAAAGATAAATTCCAACTCTACAAACCCGAAGCAGACGGTGTACAATTCACAAACGCAAAAAATACAAGCAAAACATGCCACCACTGCCAACACATCAATGAAGATTTGGATGTAAAAGAACGGGAATGGATGTGTCCGAAATGTGGAAAAATACTTGATAGAGATGTAAATGCCGCAATTAATATACTGAACCGTTGGTGCGACGGGGATAGCCTAGTTCAGACTTAATAGACTATTAAGCAAAAAAAATCTAGGAATCCCCGACCTCTAAAAGGTCGGGGAGGTTCAAGAATTGAGAGGTTAGTGCAAGTACTCTCCTCTTCTTTAAGTAGAAAAAACCTGTTAATCTCAAGCATTAAAGTTAATGGATTTGAAATCAATTATTTCATGAACCAAATTCAGATTAATCAATTCCTCTCGGAAAAAAGTCAAATCTAAATCATTAGATATTATTGGGCATTTCTTATCTTTTGAAAATAGAATTAATTTTTTGTCTTCAATAGATGGATTTAAAACATCCGTATGCTTTCTCATATAATATTCATCAATATTATCCAGATTATTAAAATCTATGAATGCATTTTCAATAGAATCTAATAACTCATCAGAAGGCTCATAATATTCCTGTGAAAAATTTTCATGTTTTCTGAGATCTCCAAAATTATGTCTAAGTTTAATCATTAATTGAAATCTTGAAGATGGTCTTAAATCTTTAAAATAATCATCGATAACATTATAATATCCTTTACGTTCTATTTCAGAAATGATGAAATGAGGAACTATGATTGTAGAGTCCTGATTAAATAGAAAGTTATTTAATTTTTTTGCTGACGCTGTGAATACTGGGATATTATATTTCTCAGGGAACAGAGAATAAATAATGACATTTGCATCATAGATTACCTGTGTCTCATTTTTAAGCCTATTCATTTAATCGCCTTCATCCAATTCAAACTCAGAATCATATAATCTTGGAAAGATCCCCAATTCTTGACTTATATAATCTTGAATCCTATTAAATTTATTTTCTAATGAATTTAAATTCATATATTCAAATACTCTAGGATTGCCATCAGACAAATCGTATATTTTTTTAACATCCGAAACATAATTTGACAATAATTCCAATAAGTCGTTTTTCATTTCCAAATCCAATGTTTCCTTTTCTAAAACCATGCTTAAATAATCAAGAGATCCGGAAACAATTATGCTGTTATTGCACTTGCCAAAATCAGAAAAATAATTTACATAAGCATTTATCTGATTCAATAAAATTTCTTTCTTATTATCTAAATTTTCATCAATGACAACTATTTCATAGAGATTTTTATTTTTAAAGAAATTTAATCTGATTATGTCCTCATAAGCATTTCTTACAATTTCAGAATCAATATGTGGTTTAATCATTTGCAATTTCTGAATTGCATCACTTCGAGTGAAATTCTCTTCGATGTCCATATAATATAAAATTGTAGATGCGGATTCCAAATAGGGGATAGTTTTTCCACCCACAAAGTCATTAAATGAATTAGAATCAAAACCCTCTATTTCTAAAGGAGAATATTTTAAGATATCTTCGTTGTAATATTCATCAGCCAATGCGCTTGAATAAGGGCCTCGGATATATAAAATATATTTGTAAGAATGATTCCAACCAAAATATTTTGAGATATAAACGAATTTTTGAACTTTTAATCTAAAATCAAAATCATTCCTAATTTTCGCAGTAAATTCTTCAGCATCACTAAATGACAATGAATCTTTTACACAATTTATGAAATATACAAAATGGCCAATGGTGCTCATAAGAAAACCTCCTTATGTATACTAAAGTATGATTATACATATTATATAAACATATTGTTAATTCTTAAATAGAAAAATACTTAATATACTTTCTCAAATGAAGTAAATAATCTATTTTGAGAGTAATTTTGCACTGAAAGGTAAAAAAAGAGTCATTGATAGTACTCTGGGTGTATATCTGAAAGATGATTAGCTATGGAAAATAATCAAATTCATTTTTCACACAGCAATATTTTTGACAGTAAAGTTTTTGTTTTCGCACCGGAACAGTACATCAACAATTAGATAGGTAAATTATTTAATTAATTAATATTAAATATTAGAACATATTTAAATCGTGATTTTTATGACTGTCAAAGAGCATATTAAAAAAATTAGGGATAATGTTTATGAAGTTCCCGGAAGCTATGACAAGAAGATGAGGGCTTCCGGAAGATTATATATCGATGATGAAAGCTTTGATGCGCTTGAAGAGGGTGCCGTTCAGCAGATTGTGAATGTCGCATGCCTGCCGGGGGTTTTCAGATACTCCATCGGACTGCCTGATATCCATTTCGGATACGGTTTTCCAATCGGAGGCGTAGCAGCATTCAACAAGAGAAACGGCGTAGTATCTCCAGGTGGTGTCGGCTTTGACATTAACTGCGGCGTCAGGCTGATCAAATCCAATTTACGCTTGGAAGACGTTGAAGGCCATTTGGATGAGCTTGTTGAAGCATTGTTCAAAAACGTTCCGTCCGGCGTCGGCTCAAAAGGAAAGGTAAAGCTCTCCAAGGACGACATTAATGATGTTCTCGATTACGGTGCCGAATGGGCTGTTGAAAACGGCTATGGATGGAGCGAAGACCTGGAAGTTTTAGAGGAAAACGGAAGAATCAAGGCAGCGGACTCATCTGAAGTCAGCGACAAGGCCAAAAAAAGAGGAATTCCTCAGCTGGGTTCACTCGGCTCAGGCAATCACTTTCTGGAAATCCAGATAGTCGATGAAATCTACAACGAGAAAGTTGCTGAAGTCTACGGCCTTGAAAAGGGCATGATTGTCGTCATGATTCATACAGGCTCTCGTGGATGCGGACACCAGGTCTGTTCAGATTACCTGAGATTAATGGATAAGGCTTACAAAAACTATAAGATTTCAATCGCCGACAGGCAATTGGCCTGCGCTCCAATCGATTCCAAGGAAGCTCAAAGCTATATCAAGGCAATGTATGCCGCAGCCAATTACGCCTGGGCAAACAGGCAGATGATTACTCATTGGGTGCGCCAGTCCTTTGAAGAGGTTCTTGGCAAATCAGCAGAGGACATGGACATGCAGATAGTCTATGACGTGGCCCACAACATCGCAAAAGAGGAAACCCACGACTTCAAGGGAAGGGAAATGGAAGTGATTGTCCACAGGAAAGGCGCAACAAGGGCATTCGGTCCGGGCCGTGAAGAGGTTCCTTTAAAATACCGTGAAGTCGGCCAGCCGGTGCTTATTCCGGGAACAATGGGAACTTCATCCTACGTGCTTCACGGAACAGACGTTGCAATGGAAGAGACCTTCGGCTCAACCGCTCACGGAGCAGGAAGGGTTCTCTCACGTTCAAAAGCCAAAAAGGACTATAATCCGGACGATATCGTAAACGACATGGAAAGCAACGGCATCAAAATCAGGGCAACGTCCAAAAACGTCATTGCAGAAGAGGCTCCGGGCGCATACAAGGACGTTGACAGTGTCGTTAAGGTATCAGATTCCACAGGAATAGCCAAGCTGGTTGCACGCGTAAAGCCATTGGCAGTAACAAAAGGTTAAAAGCATGATAGGAATTATCGGTGGAAGCGGGGTTTATGAAATAACCTCAAAGGCAGACAGCGTCGAAAAAAAGACAGTCACTACGGATTATGGTGAAGTTGAAGTGTCCATTCTGAATATCTTCTCAAAAAAGGTCGCATTTATCCCAAGGCACGCTTCAGGCCACAGCATTCCCCCACACAAAATCAATTTTAGAGCAAATATCGACGCCCTTAAAAATGTCGGAGTAACCCAGATAATAGCCACAAATTCAGTCGGATCGATGAATCTGGAAATGCCTCCGGGCTCATTTGTCATACCGGATGATTTTCTTGATTTTTCTGAAAACCGTGAAAAGACGTTTTATGAGGATAAGGTGGTTCACATTGACGTAACCCAGCCGTACTGTCCTCATTTAAGGGATGTTTTGGACAAATCCGGCGACGTCATACTTGGAGGAACCTATGTCTGCACGCAGGGTCCGAGATTTGAAACTCCGGCCGAAATAAAGATGTTTAAGCTTTTGGGAGGAGACCTGGTCGGAATGACGGGTCTTCCGGAAGTGACGCTGGCCCGGGAAAGGGAAATGTGTTACAATTCAATATGCATTGTTTCAAATTACGCTTCAGGCATATCCGAAAGCGAACTGACCATTGATGAGGTATTTGAAATGGTAAAGGAGCTTGAAAGCGATTTGCTTGAATTAATATATAACTTCATTAAAAACTGTGACGAATGCGACTGCATGTGCCATCATGCGCTTGACGGTGCTGAAGTCTAGGAGGAATGAATATGAAAATAGCTGTTGTATCATCAAACGGTGTGGATATGGATCTGCACCTTGGAAAAGGTTATTCATTGTATATATACGACTATGAAGACGAAGATTTGACATTCACCGAACACAGGGAAGTTGACATTGACCTTGAGCAGAAGCATCAGGGAAGCAAGGTCATCAAGGCATGCGAAGACTGTGACGTTATCATCGCCGCCGAGTTCGGCTTCAAGTCAAAAATCAAGGCAAACGAATTGGATATAAAATTAATTGCCGATGAAGGCACAGTCGATGAGGTCTTGAAACGCTACATCGACCACGTTGAATTCATGAAAAAATAAACAATCATGTCAGTAAGGGCTTATTTGGAGAAAAATCTCGAAATTGAAAGCAATAACGAGGAATTAATCATCACGAAAACTCTAAAAAGAACGCCGACCTTTAACGTAACCAGGCAGCCGGAAATCTTCGAGCTATTCTGTGAATACGGTGAGGATTACACCAACGATGACTGTGTCGGCGAGATTTCCATTTCAAAATCCGAGTGGGAAAAGGTACCGAAAGACCGCTTACCTAAAAAAACAGTTAATCAAATCAACAAGGATTTTCAAAGCAGGGATGAAATCACCTATCATTGTCTTTAAATAGTATTGGATTTAAACATTAATAACCTGTCTGACTGGTTCAGTTTTGAAAACAGGGATTGCGATTTTCCATTCTACAGAAAAAGCCCTCACGTGCCGAAGCACGGCGGGATAATGGTGTTCGTTGCGGTGGTAGCAGGATATCTTCTTCAGTATTATTTTTTCTGAAATAATTGGAGGAATCATTTTCTGCGCAATACCTCTTGCAGCGGTATTATATTGTCTGGGAGGTGACATCAAGGCCATTATCAGAAAGCCTGCGGCAAGGGACGTTGCATTGGCAGTAATGCTTTTTGTAGGCTACATTATTGCTAATTATAGGAATCCTTATGCTTTTTGACTATTCGTTCAGCTTCATTAATGTAAAATCACAGGAAAGGGAAGGGATTATCGGATCATTCACTTCGGGCCTTTTAACATCAATCGCCTGAGCTCCATGCTACAGTGCCTATTTAATCTCATTAATTTCTCTTCTGGTAACATCGGCCGACCACATATTTGTTGCATTCAATATAATACTGTATTGTATTGGTTTCGGATTAACGATATTCGCCTTAAGCTTTATATTATCAAAAATCAATCTGGAGTCATTCATTAAAAAAAACAACGTACATTCCAAAGATTTTTGCGGTGATGATAATTCTCGGCGCAATCTACATGCTCTATTCATTTTTATAATTTTCAATAATCTTTATATATCATGAATATAATATAGTAATACTAACCTTTAAGGGCGGGTTTTAATTAAATAAAACTTAATTACAAATTATTCTTTAAATAACGTGAGAAAAACTCACAATAGTCGAATAAGAGATTATAGAACTATAATCTGTTATAATTTGATTTTATAGATTATTTTATGTAAGTTTAATAAAATACTCTATTTTAGGACTATTTTTCAAAATTAAATAGCTATACGCTAAATATAATAATAAATATTTTAAAATAAAAAACGGTTGATATAATGGCAAAGGCAAAATCTAGACGTAGAGTACGTGACACTTGGAAAGAAAAATCATGGTATACAATTAAAACACCATTAATGTTTGAAGAAAAGGAAATTGGGGAAACCCCAGCTAAAGACCCAGAACTCTTAATCGGAAGAGGCGTTGAAGTTACAATGAGGGAATTAACCGGTGACTTCTCAAAACAATACATCAAACTCAGATTTGAAATTGACAACGTTGCTGGAGACGTAGCATCCACCAAATTTACCGGTCACAAGACCACTACCGATTACGTTAGAAGCATGATCAGAAGGGGAACTTCCAGAATCGACGCTTCCACTATCGTAACTACAAAAGACGAACGCAAAATTAAACTTCACGTTCTTGCAGTAACAATCAGAAGAGCTAAATCTTCCCAGCAAAGATACATGAGACAAGTAATCGAAGACTTACTCAAAGAAGCTGCAGCTGAAAGAACTTACGAAGAATTAGTTAAATCTTCAGTTAACGGTAAATTAGCTTCTGAAATTTACCACACTGCTAAAAAAATCTACCCTCTCAAAAGAGTGGAAATTATCAAAAGTAAAGTAATCAAATAGGATTACTTTTCTAACTTCTTTTTTTTACATACTTTTTTATACTTTCAACTAGATAATTTACTATTGATTGACATGGTTGAAACGCTAATGATTAATTGGGTGTATGTTATTGCCTTATTCATTCTTGGAATAATAACCTATAAAAGGCAATCCCTGGATTTATTCGGTTCCATTGTTATGGTAGTAATGGGAATCGTAATTATTTTCTCGGCAGGAGTCAACTGGCTGCTTATTTTAGTTCTCTTTCTTGTAATGTCACTTCTTGCAACGAAATACTCCAGGGCATACAAGCGTTCCCTGGGTGAATACGAAGGAAGAAGGTCTTCCAAAAACGTAATTTCAAACGGTATCGTGGCATTCATGATGGCGGCCTTCGGCGGATATTACCTCCCGTTTGTCGGCGGATTCATCGGAGCCATCGCAACCGCAACCGCAGACACACTGGCTTCTGAAATAGGAATATTGCAGCAGCCAAGATTAATAACGACCTTTCAAAAGGTAGATCCGGGAACCGACGGTGCAGTATCCGTTTTGGGAACGGCAGTAGGAATGATTGGAGCACTTATTATAGGTATTGCAGCATACCTGCTGGGTGTTATCACAAATCCGCTGTCAGCCATTGTCGTATCCGTGGTATCCGGAACCGTAGGATGCTTTATGGACAGCTTTTTGGGCGCAACGTTTGAAAGGGCGAACATGCTTACAAACGAGCACGTCAATCTAATCGCAACAATTACCGGCGCAATCGTCGGAATACTGCTTATCTAAAAAGACTTTTTTTAATGAAATTTCAATCTCAAATTATATAACCATTGAAAAACAGAATTATTAATGTATATTTATTAAAGGTGATAAAGTGAAGGGAATTGTACTGATTATGGACGGAATGGGTGACCGTCCGATAAAAGAACTTGACAATCAAACTCCTCTTCAGGCCGCAAAGACTCCAAACATGGATAAGATGGCCGAAGAAGGAATTACAGGAATTATGGATTCAATAGCTCCGGGAATAATCCCTGGAAGTGACACTGCACACTTATCAATTTTAGGCTATAATCCCTATGAGGTTTATACCGGAAGGGGTCCATTTGAAGCAAACGGCGTCGGAGTGGACGTTCTTCCAGGCGACATTGCATTCAGGTGCAACTTTTCAACTGCAGACGAGGATTTAATCGTAACCGACAGGCGTGCGGGAAGAATCAAGGAAGGAACCAAGGACATCGTAGACGTTTTAAACACCATGGTTCTTGAGGATTATCCGGACGTTAAAATCATTTTCAAGGAATCAACAGGCCACAGGGCAGTTCTTGTTTTAAGAGGCGAAGGATTATCCGATAAGGTAAGCGATGCCGACCCTAAGGTCGAAGGAAACAAGCCTAAGGAAGTCAAGGCATTGGACGAATCCGAAGAAGCCAAAAGGACTGCAGACATTTTAAACCAGCTGGTTGTAAAGTCATACGAAATGATTAAGGAGCATCCGGTCAACGTAAAGAGAATTGAGGAAGGCCAGCCTCCGGCAAACATCATCATACCTAGAGGTGCCGGTGAAGTGCCTGTCGTTGAAGCATTGAATGACAAATATGAAGTCAACTCCGCATGCATTGCCGAAACCGGTTTAATCATGGGTATCGGAAGATTTGCGGGAATGGACATCATCGAAATGGAAGACGTAACAGGCGGAATCGACACAAATCTCTATAATATCCGTGACACTATTATCGATCAGGTTAAAAACTCAGACCATGACTTCTTCCTGATTAATATCGACGGAGCCGATGAGGCAGGACACGATGGCCAAATTAAAGAGAAAAAGGAATTCATCGAAAAGGTCGACGAAGTCGTAATGAGTGAACTCATCAAGCTTGAAGACGTATACATTTTCCTCACGGCCGATCATTCAACCCCTATTTCAGTTTTAAACCACTCAGGAGACCCTGTGCCGGTATTGATCAGAGGTCCTGAAGTGAGGGTGGATGACGTTAAGGAATTCTCAGAAGTCGCATGCGCAAAAGGCGGATTGTGCAGAATCCGTGGAAGCGACGTAATGAACATCATGATGGATTTAATGAATTACGCGCATAAATTCGGAGCATAGGTGATTTGAATGGTAGCCGGAAAGCTGTTTGGAACATCAGGAATAAGAGGAAAAATAGGCTCTGAAGTGACATGCGAACTTGCCTTGAACGTTGGAAAATCCCTTGCGACATACCTTGGAAACTCAGGCAAGGTTATTTTGGGTTATGACACCAGAACAACCAACCAGATGCTTGACCAGGCAATATGTGCAGGGCTTCTTGAAAGCGGTGTTGATGTAGTTAAAATTGGTATGGTTCCAACCCCTCTGGTCGGCTACGCTGCAGAAAAACTGGACGCCGATGCCGGAATAATGCTTACGGCCTCACACAACCCTTCCCCGTACAACGGAATTAAGCTTTGGAACAAGAACGGAATGGCCTACACTTCCGCTCAGGAAGCCGACATTGAAAACATTTACAATAACAAGTTATACGAATCTGTCACTTGGGATAAGGTAGGATCCCTGTCCGTTAATGAAGAAATCAAATCACAGTATGTCGATGATTTGGTTGATATGGTTGAAATCAGGGAAGGCTTTAAAGTCGTCATTGACTGCGCATCCGGTGCGGGAAGTGAAATATCACCTTTAGTATTTAGAAAAGCGGGATGTGAAGTAACAACCCTCAATTCCCAGCCTGACGGATTTTTCCCAGGCAGAAACCCAGAACCGAATGCTGAAAACCTTCAAAACCTGATGAAAACTGTTGTAGCCATTGGAGCAGATTTGGGAATCGCTCACGACGGAGATGCAGACCGCATGATAACCGTCGATGAAAATGGTGACATATCTCCATTCGACTCACTTTTGGCATTGATTTCAAAGGAATTCGAAGGCGACATCGTAACCACGGTTGATGCAGGATTGTGCATGGACGAATCAGTTAAAGGGGAAGTAATAAGAACTCCTGTCGGTGACGTTAACGTGGCCGAAGTCATCATCGAGAAAAACGCAGCATTCGGAGGCGAACCGTCCGGAACCTGGTTGCATCCTGATTTCTGCATGTGTCCTGACGGAATATTGTCCGGTCTTAGAATGGCTGAACTGGTTTCTAAAAAAGGCAAATTATCCGATTTGCTTTCAGAAATACCGTCCTATCCGAATATCCGTGAAAAGATTACCTGTTCTGCTGAAGCTAAAATCAGGGTAATGGATAATATGGAAGAGCTCTTGAAAGGCGCCTTTGATGACATCCGTGAAATCAACTCAATAGACGGAGTCAGATTGACCTTTGAAGATGACAGCTGGGTGCTTGTAAGGCCGTCCGGAACTGAAGACTATGTCAGAATCACTCTTGAGTCACGTGACGCAAAAAGAGCTGAAGAAATCAACGAAACCTGTAAAAAAATCATCAAGGAAAACA
Organism: Methanobrevibacter millerae; assembly: GCF_900103415.1. Classification (NCBI taxonomy): domain Archaea; kingdom Methanobacteriati; phylum Methanobacteriota; class Methanobacteria; order Methanobacteriales; family Methanobacteriaceae; genus Methanobrevibacter; species Methanobrevibacter millerae. The sequence continues at coordinate 14,859 of NZ_FMXB01000026.1, read as the reverse complement.
TTTAGTGATGATTTTTTTCATCTCACTTTTTTTAACCCCTCCTAAGAATTCTATTGTGAAGTAAATATTATATTCATCGGGTAGAATTGTCCTCAGAAATTCATTTATTAAATGTTTTGCCTTTTATTTTTTAAATCAAGATTTATCCGCTTTTAAATCCAATATTAACCCATGAAATTTAAAAATTCATTCTTAATATTATTGATTTTAGTAACGAGTTCTTTGAAAAATAATATGTTGCATACTGAATCTCTGGATTTGGCTTGTGAAAAGTACAGGAATTTGAAATGCGGCTATTTTCCTTCCATCAGGAGGCAGGATTTGCCTGATGAATTTAGCGATTTGGCATTCAAAACGATTGATGAGTTCATTAAAAAGACTTATAATTTGAGTTACGAGTGCTTAATCTATTTTGATTATATAACTGGTGAAATTATCAGATGTGCAATGGGTAAGTTGGATGGTGTTGATTTAACTTTTGATATTAACGAATTTGAGGGTTATAATGTTGCCTCATTGCATAATCATCCTGAAGGTATTTTTTCACCGCCTTCAGGTAAGAATTTTGGAATACTTGGAAGGGCTTTTGAAGATTATGAGTTAATCACATCAAGAGATGGTTTCTGGATTTTTAAGGCTAAAAGATTAGATTTAGATTTAATGCAGGAATTGAATTTTGTTTCAGATGCATTATTTTATCATTCTCTTCAAAAATGCTCAAATAGGTATCATGATGAAGAAATCTTGGATAAAATGATTGACATTAGATATGGTAATCAATTGTTAAAATATATTAATGATAAAAACTTAAGTAATATACAATTAACCAAAAAGGAGTATGTAAAATGAAAACCAAACCAAATATCCAAACTGCAGAATATGGTGGTAGAAAAAGGATTACTGATCCTGAAGTTTTTAGGATAGCTCGTGAGCAGGAAAGGGATCCTAATATTTTGTCCGGTACTGCGGCTATTTATGCTTTGTACCGAATGATGGGTATGGAAGCTACTTATGAGGAACTGGATGCCCTTTAACCATATTTTTCATTGATTTTTCTTAACATATGATTTGGTTCTATTGAACTTATATCGTGTAAAAAGCTTTGATTAATCAATGTGTTATTGAATAATATTTGAAGATGTTTTTTCATCTTTTTTATTTTAAGTAATTAGTCTTTATATGAATTAATTAACCAAAACTGAGGTATGTAAATATGAAAACCAAACCAAATATCCAAGTTGCTGAATATTGCTGTAGAAAAAGGATTACTGATCCGGAATTTTACCGGATAATGCGTGAGCAGGAAAGGGATCCTAATATTCTGTCAGGTATTGATAGAATCTATGCTCTTTACAAGATGATGGGTATGGAAGTTACGTATGAGGAACTGGATGCCCTTTAACCGCATTTTAAAGCGATTATTAAAACAAACTTAAGATGTTTTCTATTTTTTCTCAAAATGAAAATGCAATTAGAGTGGTGTTTAAAAAGTTAAGGAAAAAATAAAAGATTAGAAGAAGATTAATTATTCTTCTTCTGCGATAAATGCTTCAATACCTAATGCTGCGCATTCTGGGCATACCCAGCCTTCAGGCATGTCAGCAGGTGTTGCTCCAGCAGGAATGTTGTATGCTGGGTCTCCTTTTTCTGAATCAAATCTGTATTCACAATGTAAACAAACATATATAGTCATTTTATTATCTCCTTAATTTTTTTATTAGCATTGCCAATATAATTTTAATTGTATTGATACTAATATTTAAAAGTACTTATTTGAAAAATATCTTATTAAATTAATATATTAGAAAAAACATATTATTTTACAATAATTTTTTAATTGATATGGGGTAATAAAATTGAAAGCAATAATTCTAAGCGCTGGTGAAGGCTCAAGGATGAGGCCGTTAACACTGACAAAGCCTAAAACAATGCTGCCTGTCGCCGGCAAACCGATTATTCAATACAACATCGAAGCATTAAAAAGCAATGGCATTAAGGATATCCTGCTGATTGTAAGATACAAGGAAGAAATCGTCAGGGAATATTTCGGTGACGGTTCCAAGTTCGGAGTAAAAATCTCCTACAAGACTCAAAAGGATTTCCTCGGAACAGCCAACGCCATTTCATATGGTGAAGATTTTACTGAAGACAGCATTTTGGTTTTAAATGGAGATATCATTCTCGATGAGGAAATCATTCACGAAATCATCGACAAATACAATGATTTAAAGCCTGACACATTAATGGTTTTAACCGAAGTTGAAAACCCTTCAGCCTTTGGTGTTGTTGAAATAGAGGACGGAAATATCAAAAATATCGTTGAAAAGCCTAGCATTGAAGAAGCCCCAAGCAATCTGGTTAACACGGGTCTTTACGTCTTTAACAAGGATATTTTCGAAAAGATTGAAAAGACGGAACTGTCCGAAAGGGGCGAATACGAAATCACGGATTCCGTAAGCATGCAGATTGCAGAAGGCAAAAAGGTAATCGGCCATAAGACCGACAAGGACTGGATTGATGTCGGAAGGCCATGGGAACTTATTGAAGTTAATGAAGAGCTCATCGGCCAGTTGAAGACTCAGATTAAGGGCAAGGTTGAAAACGGAGCTCATATCCATGGTGAATTGTATCTGGGCGAAGGAAGCGTAATCAAGGCCGGAGTATACATCGAAGGAAACGTCTACATAGGAAAGAACTGTGATGTAGGTCCTAACTGCTATATCAGAGGCAACACCTACTTCGGCGATAACGTCCATGTCGGAAATGCCGTTGAAATCAAAAACTCAATCATCATGGAAAACACCAACGTAAGCCATTTGAGTTATGTCGGTGATTCCGTTATCGGATCCAACTGCAATATCGCAGCGGGAACCAACATTGCAAACCTGCGTTTCGACAATGCTAACATCAAGACTAAAATCAAGGATTCAATGGAAGACAGTGGAAGACGCAAGCTCGGAGCCATTATCGGAGACTCCGTAAAGACGGGAATCAATTCCAGTTTCTCTCCGGGCGTAAAGGTCGGTTCCAACTCCACAATCGGATCCAACGTCTTGTTGTATGAAGATTTACCGTCCGATACGAGAGTGCTTTTAAAGCAGACTCATATAGTTCAGGACAAGAATAAAGATAAGAAATAAATTAATTAAAAGCTAGTGATATTATGGAAAATACTAAAGACTCTATTGTAATATGCCCTGGTGCTCAAGTAATTGGTGATGTTGAACTTGGCGAAAACGTTTCCATCTGGTTTGGTGCCGTTGTCAGAGGAGATACGGCTCCAATCAAAATAGGAAACAATTCCAACGTACAGGATAACTGCGTTGTGCACTGCTCCAAAGACTTCCCGACCGTAATTAAGGATAATGTTTCAGTCGGTCATGGTGCAGTCGTTCACGGATGCACTCTTGAAGATAATGTCCTTGTTGGAATGAACGCAACCATCTTAAACGGCGCAAAGATTGGAAAGAACTCAATTGTCGGTGCCGGTGCTGTAGTAAGTGAAGGAAAGGAATTTCCGGAAAACAGCCTGATTTTAGGCGTTCCGGCAAGATTAATCAAGGAAGTTACGCCAGAACAGATTCAGCACATCCAGATTAACGCTGATAATTATGTAAAGCTGTCCAAACAGTATAAGGAAGATTAAAATATGAAACCGAGACAAATTGTAAGTGATATGGACTCATATGTCCCTGGAAGGTCACAGGATGAAATAGCTGCAGAATTCGGACTTAAAAAGGAAGATATTATTAAGCTTGGATCCAATGAAAACCCGTGGGGTCCCTCTCCAATGGCATTAAAGGCGATTGCTGAGGAATCACAATTCATAAACAGGTATCCCGAATCACAATTGAAGGAAATCGTTCACCTTGCAGCCGAATATGCCGGCGTTAAGGACTCACAAGTCATTATTGGCGGTGACGGTGCAGATGAAATCATCGACGTTCTTGCAAAGACCTTCATCGAGCCGGGTGACGAGTTTATCGTGCCCATACCTTCATACATGTACTATGAATACTTATTGAAGCAGTATGGTGCCAATCCGGTTTATGCAAGATGGGATTTGGAAAAGAACGTTTTGGACGTCGATTCAGTATTCGAATGCATCTCAGAAAATACCAAAATGATTTTTTTATGCACTCCGAACAATCCTACCGGAACATTAATAGATAAAAGCGACTTGATTAAAATTGCAGGTGAAAATCCGGACATTTTAGTTGTTATTGATGAAGCTTACTTTGAATATTCCGAGGTTACAAACAGGGATTTAATCGATGAATACGACAACGTCTTCATCATCAGGACCATGTCCAAGGTTCTGGGCCTTGCGGGAATGAGGGTAGGCTACGGCCTTGCATGCGAGGAGATTATTGAATACATGCACAGAATCAAGCCCGTATTCTCCCTGACCAGACTGTCCTATGTTGCAGCGGTAAATACCTTCAAGGACACCGAATACATCGAAAGGTCAATTAATGATGGGATAGAAAGCAGGGACTATCTTATCAGCGAATTGTCCAAAATAGATTCTCTTAACGTATTCCCGTCCAAATCCAATTTCATACTGATTGGAGTCAAGGATACTGGTTATACCGCAACCGAAATCACCCGTGAATTCATGAAAAGGGGAATTATCGTAAGGGACTGCACGTCATTCAAGGGCCTGGATGAATACTGGATTAGAATCAGCATCTGTACGATGGAAGAAAATAAGAAATTCATCGATATAGTACACGAGGTAGTGGGTTAATGTATGTGGGCGGAACGTTAATATCTTCGGTTGAATTTCACGGAAACATGTCCTTTGTGATTTTCCTGTCCAAATGCCCTTTGGCATGCAGATACTGCCATAACGTGGAGCTTTTGGAGGACAACACAGAAAGGACTTTCGAAGAGGTAAAGTCTGAGATTGACAACGCCGCAGATTTCATTGACGCAGTCGTTCTCTCAGGCGGAGAGCCCTTGATGCAGCTTGACGCCCTGATAGAAATATTTACGTACGTAAAAAGCATCAACCTTAAAACCAAGCTCGACACGAGCGGAATTTACCCTGATAAAATTGAAAAATTACTGGAATTGAATTTACTGGATTTCGTATCTCTGGATGTCAAGGCACCATTTGAAAAGTACAGGAAAGTAACCGGTGCCAATGTCGGTTCACAGGTCAAAAAATCAATGAAAATGTTAAACGATGACCCTAACGTTCGCCTTGAAGTCAGGACAACCTACGTGCCTACGCTTCATACCAAAAAGGACATCCACAATCTTGTAAATGATGTCGAAGGTGACATCTACACCATTCAGCAGTTCAGAAACAAGAACGTGCTTGATCCCGCCCTGGAAAAGGTGGAAGTGCCGAACCCTCATGAGCTGAGGAAACTTGCGCAAGACATCAGGCCATTATTCAATGGCATCGTAAAGGTCAAGACCGCAGAATTCGGCGAGGAAATAATAGAATAAATTAATTGAAGAGGAGGAGTCAAGGAATGCCTATTTTATCGTTTTCAAGTAATGATATTGACGTCATTACGGGAAAGAAAAGAAGAACCATCCGTAAGCTTTGGAAAACTCCTCTTAAAAAGGGTGACAGGCTCTACTGTTACTGGAATCTCGTTTCCAAAGAGAAAATGAAGATTTTTGAAGCCATTGTCACAGACGTTGAAGACATTGATTTTGAAGACATTATAGGAAATGACGAGCTGGCACGTGAGGAAGGCTTCAATGACTCCAAGGACATGCTGAGGGAATTCAAGAAGATGTACGGAGGCCGTGTCGACGCATCAGACAAGTTCCAAATCATTTATTTTGAAAAGCTTGACATCGATGACTGGAAAGGGGATAAAATCGATGAAAAATCAATGATTACCAAAAGGGCAGACATTCTCTTTGACAGCGGAAAGTTCGACAAGTCAACTATGTGCTATGATGCCGCACTGAGAATCGACCCCCATGACGTTTATCTGTTAAACAAGCAGGGAGACAATCTTTCAAGGCTCGGCAAGTTCGACGAGGCCATAGAATGCTACGACAAGGCGCTGGAACTGGAGCCGGACAACATCTATATTCTCAACAACAAGGCAATCGCCCTTTTAAATGCCGGCGATTTCGAAGCTGCCTTAAAGTCAAGCACCATCGCATACAACTATTCTCCAAGTAGCCCGATCGTTTTATACTGGAGAGGATTCATTCTGGAAATCATGGGGGAGTACGACAAGGCTTTAAAGGTCTATGACAAGCTCATAGTAATCGACAGCGAAAATCCTCAGGTGTGGAACTCAAGGGGAAACCTTTTAACCGATATGGGCCGTCTTGAAGAGGCCATAGAATCCTTTGACAGGGCGGTTGAGGTCTGTCTGGACGATTCCGAAATGGATGCCAACGCCATCAACAGGATGGGCAACGCATACATAGATTTGGGAAAGCTTGACGAGGCTCTGGACTGCTTCAATACAGCTATTTCTTTAGAACAGTACAATATTGACTTTCTTTTGAATAAGGGAGTCGTATTGATGGAGCTCGGCCAGTACGAAGATGCTGTGGACAGCTTCAATAAGGTTCTGCTGAGGGATCCGGATAATGAGGACGCATTTTTCCTTAAAGAAGAGTGTCTTGATAACTTATGATGTAGATATCACTATAAGTTATGCTGTTTTTATATTCAAAAGTTAATTATTTTAAAAAAAGAGTTAATTATTTTATAGGTTGAAACATTAAACTATGATTTAATCAATCAAAAAAGTAAAATTATTGAAGTAAAATCTACTCCAATTATTCCTTGTATTTTTTAATCAGACTGATTCCCCATTCAGTCATTTCGTCCGCCTTTTCTTGCGTATCGCTTTCGGCGAAGCATCTGAATATAGGTTCAGTTCCGGATGGCCTGATGATAACCCAGCCGTCCTCTTTTAAGATTTTAACGCCGTCAGTCAGGTCCAGCTCAAAATCGGTTGTGGTCTTGATTTCTTCAGCAATCTGTGACATTACTGACTGCTTCTGGTCGTCCGGACATTCGATTTTCATCTTTCGGGCGTAATAAACAGGAAGCTCGGATACAAGTTCGGAGAGTGTTTTTTTCTCAAGGGCCAGAATCTCTAAAATCTTGGCAACCGTCATTACGGCATCTCTTCCGTAGACAAAGTCAGGGAAAATCAAACCGCCGTTTTCTTCACCGCCGAATAATCCGTCCTTTTCATGCAGTTCACGTGCAACGAGCAGGTCTCCGACTGCAGTAGCTATTACTTCGCCATTGTATTCATCCGCAATGTCATAGATGGCCTGGGATGTTGCAACGGTCGTAACGATAATTCCGCCGTCGTTTTCCTTAAGCATCTGCTTTTCAACGAGGGTGAATGTCTTGTCTCCCAAAACGAAGTTTCCTTTCTCGTCAATACAGATTGTCCTGTCTGCGTCACCGTCGTGGGCAAGACCGATATCTGCGCCCAGTTCCTTAACGACGCTGATTAGCTCCTGTAAATTTTCCTCAATAGGCTCAGGGTCACGGCCAGGAAAAGCCCCGTCGGCCTGACAGTTGAGAGTGGTTACTTCACAGCCCAGCTTACGTATTAGATAAGGTGCAGTATAAGCTCCTGCACCGCTTCCGCAGTCAACAACCACTTTAAGCTTGGCTTCACGGATAGCATCGGCATCTACTTTTGAAATTGCCTCATCAACGTACTCGTCTATGATTTTATCGTTATGATAAATCTGTCCGATTTCTGCCCATTCGGCTCTTTTAGGTTCGCTGTCGAAGTACAGTTCCTCAATGGCCAAATCCATTTCGTCAGGAATTCCGATACCGTATTCGTCTAAAAATTTAATACCGTTATATTTTGGAGGATTGTGTGAAGCGGTAATCATTACTCCTCCATCATAATACTTGCGGACAGCATATTGAACGCCGGGGGTTGGCAGGATTCCCAAATCCACAACATCACATCCTGATGATAAAAGACCTGCCTTTACAGCTTCCATTAACATTGGCGTAGAGGTTCTCGTATCTCCACCGACTGCAACGGTACCTTGAATTTGAGTTCCGTAACATGCTGCAAGTCTTGAAGCAAATTCCGGTGTTAAAACGTCATTTGCAGTCCTTCTAACACCAAATGTTCCGAATAATCTTTTTTCATTTGACATTTTAATAATTCCTATAAACTTTATTAATATTTACTATTGGGTTTTGATTAATAAATAAGTATTCATTTGGCACGGATTTTCAGACTATTTCCGCTTGATAAAACTATTTCCATTTCATTGTTGTATTCGGTAATCTTTCCCACCACATTGACTTCCTTGTCCTTAAAGTCCTTGATGTCAAAGCTGTTCGTCTGCATCTGGGCAACTTGGCTTTCAAAGATTACAAGCGTCATCTGTCCGGTTCCGTCATTGATTGTAAGGAAGTAACTGCTCCCGCTTTTTGAGGATTTAACATCTGTAACTACGCAGTTAATGCTTACTTCCTCATCAATCATGGAACGTGTTATGTCTTCAATTTTTACTTCCTTAACTTCAATTAATGGTGTAAATAAAATCAGGCCGATTAAACCAATCATTGAAGTTATCAGAGCCATTTTCAATAGTTTGTCATCTGTGATTTTCATGAATTGAAATTTAATCTCATAACTAATAAATGGAACAGTATTTCAATCGGTAATATTTAAAAAGAAGGTAATATTTAAAAAGAAGGTAATATTCAATCGCAAGGTTATATTCCAAGACTTTAAAAAATTAAAATAAGATGAACAATAGAACAATTAACATGTTTGAAAATATGAATAAGAGCGAATTGTATGCAATTCTTGCAGGTGTTTTCACCGCATCCCTAATCATATCAAATATCATTGCCGGAAAAACATTTGAATTTTTTAATTTCATGCTTCCGTGCGGTGTTATTATTTTTCCCATTATTTACATTGTCAATGATGTTTTGGCGGAATGTTATGGTTATGAAAAGGCAAGAAACATCATTCTTTTAGGTTTTCTAATGAATCTTGTGGCCGTAATCTGCTATAACATAACGATGATTTTGCCGGCGCCGCCATTTTTCGAAGGCGTTGAAGCGTTCAACATTGTTTTGGGCTCAACGGCAAGGCTGTTAATGGCCAGTTTTCTTGCATATATTGTGGGATCTCTTTTGAATGCTAAGATGATGGTTTATCTGAAAGCAAAATCGGAAGATAAATTATTTGCAAGATGTATATTGTCCACATTGGTCGGTGAGGGCTGTGATGCATTAATTTTTATTACGGTAGGATTTTTTGGAACGATGCCGTTAGAAGCATTGCTCTTGATGATTATTGTACAGGCATTGTTCAAGACGATTTATGAGATAATTGTGTATCCGTTTACCAGAATCGTCATTTTAAAAGTAAAAAGCCTGAATTAAATGGGTCTTAAATATCGAATCCTGTTGTAAATTTTGATTTGTTAATTCAAAGGAATTTGTGTTTGCAAATAAATGTCTTATTCTGATTACCTCAATGGTAAAGAATATTAAAATTAAAAAATTGAAAAAAGAAAGGTTTTTGATTAATATTTCAAAAATTAAGATTCAAACCATTCTTTTAATTCCGGTCTAAGATTAACTACTCTAAATTCATAGATGGTGTAATCTACAATGTTTTTGCTTACAAACGGATCATTGGCCATAAGGTCTTCAGCCTCTTCTTTTGAATTGGTCTTCAATACCATGACTCCACCTCCACCAAAGGAACCGTCTTCTTGGGCATGGGGTCCTGCAATAAGGACTTTACCCTCTTCACTGCATTTTGCGAAATATTTCAAGTGCTCTTTTAATATTTTCATTACTTCTTTTTGTTCTGGTATGTCATCCCTAAAATGAGATACAACTGCATACGCATTCATCATATCACCGTTTCATAATTTTTTTTCACAATAAATGAATATTATGGAATTGAAAGATTTTTAAAATTTCTGTTCAAAGAATTATAAATATTATTTATTTTATTTTATAAAAGATTTTTTAATCTATTTTTTTGAAGTTCATTTTTTCTCCTCACTTAAAAACATTTTTAAGACATATGAATAGGAATGGCTTAAAAAATATTCAAATTATATAATATTTTATTAAATTCAATATAATTTGAATTAAATATAAATTTTTTTACATATTTTTAAACAAAAACCTAATCATATGGAAGTTATTTATATTATCATTAATATATAGTTTACCACAAATATGATTAGATATTATTAATGGATTATTCATTATTTATAGCTATAAATTATTTAAAAATCGTTTTTTATTAGATTAATAATATAATTGAATTTTATAATTTTTAACTGAATATATTAAGTTTAGACTGCGATATCGGTTATTTTTAATTAATAGCAACTTTTCTTATAAGACTTATGATATAGTTTGCATGCTTATCAATTTCAAGCACAAAACTCTGATATAAAATTTGTTTTGTATAAAAAAAGTGAAATATGGTGGATTATTTTTCATGGAAAATGATTTGGTAGATAAAACTAGAAAATCTTAATATTAATTTAAAATGGTTTTAATATATGCTATAATCGAATACCTATGGATTATTACCTTTTTTTTATTTATTCAAATATTTTAATCTAGTTTGAATAAAATTACAAAATATTTATTTATTTCAAAAAATATATTTTTTCATAATATCATTTACCACAGAGAGAAGATAATATGATTGATGAAAATATAAATTATAATAAATACTTTTTAAGATTAGTTAAAGATTTTGACGAATCTACAATACTTAATCCTGATTTAAATGGGATTAACAAACCTAAATTAAATAAAAAGGAATTTAAAATAAAAAAAGACATCATTGAAGAATTTTGTAAAGAGAATTCAATTGGGGAAAATATACTCTTTTTAGCCAGTACAGCATTGGCATTGAACAAATTTAATTTTTCCAATAAAAATTTAATTTTCCATGAAAACAATATAATCTTTACAACCAACTTCGAAAACAGGGATATATCCATCAAAGATTACTTAATACAAATCCAAAACGATTATGCGGAAAATTTAAAGTATTGCGAATTTTCAGCAGATAAGATAATTGATGGATATGGCCTCCAGACCGAATTCTATTATGCTTTCAATAAAGACCTAGACCTCAATTCTTTCAAACGCAAATATAATTTTTACATGAATATTCAAAAAACTGGTGAAGAATTTATATTATCCTCTCATTACAATGACCAGTTATATTCCAATGAATATGTCAATCAGTTCTTAAAAAGTATTAACATGATCATAAATCAATTTTTATCAACTGACATTACAAAATCATTATTATCCGACATTTCTCTTGTTGAAGAAAAGGAAGCCATTGAATTTAAGGAAGTGAAGATTCCATTCATACACAAACGTTTTGAAAGCCAAGCTGAAAAAACACCTGATAATCCTGCACTTGTTTCGAATGGCGAAAAATTAACATACGGTGAACTTAACGAAAAAGCAAATAAAATTGCAAATGCTCTTATTAAAAAAGGAATAAAACCAAAAAGCAATATTCTGATCATGATTCACAGAAATAGTGACTTAATAGCTTCTATTTTAGGTATATTGAAAGCAGGATGTGCATATATTCCTATTGATTTAGAATATCCTCAAGAAAGAATTGATTACATTTATGAAAACAGTAACTCAGACTACATTATTTCCGATGAAGATAATGAGACCTCATTGAACGTTAAAGAATTACTCGAAGAAGAAAATATCAAAAATCCTGATGTTGAAATTTCCCCTAATGATTTGGCTTACATGATTTACACATCAGGTTCAACCGGAAATCCTAAAGGAGTTATGATTTCCCATAAAAACATTACAAACCTGTTCACACATGATGAGGATAATCCTGTATACCATGCATATAGCAGCATGAAAAAAACTCTTGCATTGAGTACAGTTTCATTCGATGCGTTTTTGCTTGATTTCATGAGCTTAACATTTGGTCTGGAAGTAGTTTTGGCCAATGATAGTGAAGCCAAAAACATCACAGATTTAACTAAACTTATCCATAATGAAAAGCCGGACGCTCTTACATTCACTACACCATCAAGATTAAGGGAATATCTTGAAAATGAGCACTTCAATAAGGAATTGTCATCATTCAAGTATTTTGCAATTGGTGGGGAAATGGTGCCTCAAGATTTAATTGCATATGTTTTGGAAAATAGTGAGGCTGCTGTTTATAACATTTATGGGCCTACCGAAACAACTGTAATATCCAATTCAAACAGAATCACGGATTCACAACATCTCACAGTTGGAAAAGCATTGTACAACTATATAACTGAAGTAAGAGATATCGACGGCAAGATATTGCCTTCTGGTGTAATGGGTGAGCTTTATATTGGTGGTTTTGGAGTATCCAAAGGATACTATAATCTTGATGATAAAACCAAGGAGGTATTCCTTGAAATTGGGGGCATCCCATATTACAGAAGCGGTGATTATGCAATAAGACTTCCAAATGATGAAATTGTTATTAAGGGCAGAATTGACAATCAAATCAAATTAAGGGGTTTGAGAATAGAAATTGGAGAAATAGAATCAAACATATCCAAATATCCGAATATAAAAGAGAATATTGTCGTGATTAAAAAAATCAATAATACGGACCATCTGTGCGCATATTTCACAGGTAAAAATGAAATTGATATTAATGATTTGAAAGAATACTTGAAAGAAAGATTGACCAAATATATGGTTCCAACAGTGTTCATGCAAATGGATGCAATGCCAAAAACACCAAACGGAAAAACAGACGTGAAAGCACTTCCTAAACCAATACTCAGTCTTGAAATGATTCCTCCGGAAACAGAAACTGAAAGAAAATTATTCAATATCGCATCAACAATCTCAAAAACCGCAGAATTTGGGGTGACTGATGATTTGTATGCTATCGGATTTACATCATTATCATTAATGCAATATGCTTCCAGCATCTATGAAGAAATGGGATACAATATAAATATTTTCAAATTGCTTGATAATCCGACAATTAGAAATATTGTAAATCTGATTGATCAGGATAAAGACTCAAAGGATTTAACTGACACTATTGAAGAGTCTAAAAATTCAATGTATCTTCCGTTGACTGCAAATCAGATTGGAGTATACGGGGAATGTGTTCAAAACCCTGATGTTCCTCAATATAACATCCCTAACCTTATTAGATTTGACAAATCAATTGACGCTGAAAAATTGAAAGAAGCAGTCATTAAAACGATTGATGCATATCCTTATCTTAAAACAAGGATTGTCATGCATGGTAATCAGCTAATGCATAAGCGTGATGATTCAATTGCCATTGATGACATTCCAATAGTTGAAGTGCCAAGCATCAGCGATGAGGAGATTCAAACTCTCAATACCAAAAAATTCGACTTGTTGGGAGGTCAGTTATTTAGAGCCAAGATATATGTGACTGATGATGAAGTTATATTGTTCATTGACATACATCACTTAATAACTGATGGTGAATCTATTGACAAGCTATTTAGAAACTTTGCCAACGCCTATGAAGGCAAAGAAATCAAAGCAGAAATTATTGACGGATATGCCAATGCATTGATGGAGGCGGAAAGTGAAAACAGTGAAGAATACATTGCCTCTGAGAAATATTTCCATGACTTATTGACTCAGGAAGTGGATTCAACCGTCCTCACCCCTAATTTGAATGGAAATCCGGATGACGGGAATCTTGAATCAGTATCCAAAAAAATTAATCCGCAACGGGTTAGAAAATTCTGTGCCGATGAAAGGATAAGTCCTAATGTCTTATTTATGGCCAGTACCATATTGAACTTAAATAAGTACACATTTTCAGACAAATCATTAATTACAACCATTTATAATGGTAGAACAAGTTCAGATTACTTCAATACTCAGGCATTTTTAGTTAAAACTCTACCTATATTGTCTATTAATGAAGACAGAAATATTTCTGTTAAGGAACTGTTAAATCAAACTGCTGAAATTTGGAAAGAAACTATTATGCATTCTCATTATCCATATATAAAAATTTCAGAGGAGTTCCAATTAAAACCTGAGTTCATGTACACTTACAATAATCTTGATGAAGAGATAATCACAATAAACGGTAAAGATTATCAGTATGCTCATTTGGAAACCCTTGAAACTAATTATAAAATAACATTCGATGTTAACGAAAGTGAGGACAATATAGAATTGTTAATATTATATAATAATCAGTTATACACTGAAAAATACATTAAAGTATTCTTAAACGGTGTTTTAAATACTATAGAACAATTTATCAGTGATGATATCGAGAACTTAAAAATCAGGGATATAGAGTTAAATAAAAATTATGAAATCCCTGTTTTCACTCCTGTTGAAAATCCGTTTATCCACAAACGTTTCGAACAGCACGCTGAAGAAAATCCTCAAAAGATTGCTCTTGTTGCAGAAGATGCTACATTAACTGCAGATGAACTTAACCAAAAAGCGAATAAAATAGCTAATGCTTTAATCAAAAAAGGAGTAAAACCTAAAAGCAATGTTTTAGTAATGCTTCACAGAAACAGCGATCTCATAGCATCAATATTGGGTATTTTAAAGGCAGGTTGTGCTTACATTCCAATCGATTTGGAATATCCTCAGGGGAGGATCAATTACATTTATGAAAACAGTCAGGCGGATTTCATCATTTCTGATGAGGATAATGAAAATTCACTGAACATTAAGGAACTGTTAAAAGAAGCAGATGTTTCAACTCCTGATGTTGAAATTACTCCTGATGATTTGGCATACATGATTTATACCTCCGGTTCTACAGGTAATCCTAAAGGAGTAATGATTTCACACGAAAACATCTGTAACGAGGTGGAAAA
>NZ_FMXB01000025.1 GCF_900103415.1 Methanobrevibacter millerae | reverse complement strand
TTCAAAGTAATTTTTACCATTCAAATTAAATAAAAATTACGATTTCACATTCAAAAGACCACCAAAAACCTACACGAAAAACAACCATTTACTGGATTAAAATCAAAAATAAAGACTATTTTGCTATGAAAATAAGAAAAATAAGAAAAACTATCAATAATCTAAATTATTGACAAAGTCCTTAAAAAAGTAAAAAAATTTCATTATTATTGAATCTTCACTACGAAGGGGATATGCAGTAATCTTATTCTCATGTCCGGAAAATGAATTCACGACTTCTGGAAGTTGGGTTTGTTCAAATTGTAGTGAATAATTAAGATTGGTTAAAGGGAGATATGGATATGGCAGTAGATTGGTCCCCGGTTTTCATTTCAATGAAAACAGCAAGTTTATCAATTTTCATAACCTTCTTTTTAGGTTTGATTGTAGCCTGGGGTCTCGTTAAGATTAAAAATGACATGATAAAGATTGTCCTTGACGGTATTTTTACGCTCCCAATCGTATTGCCTCCTACTGTAGTGGGTTTCTTTTTACTCTACATTTTCGGTGTCAGAGGACCTATCGGCAGCTTCTTTTTAGATTTTTTTGCTGTGAAAATTGCCTTTTCATGGCCTGCAACCGTTATTGCGGCTGTTGTCATGTCCTTTCCATTAATGTATCGTTCATCCAGGGGCGCATTTGAACAGGTGGATTCTAACCTGCTGGATGCCGGACGTACCTTAGGCATGTCCGAGTGGAAAATTTTCTGGAAAGTATTATTTGCAAACGCATTGCCGGGAATAATCAGCGGCGGAATCCTTGCTTATGCTCGTGGTTTGGGCGAATTCGGTGCTACGGCCATGCTTGCAGGTAACATTGCAGGACAAACAAGAACGCTTCCTATGGCAGTTTACTCTGAAGTGGCTGCAGGAAATATGGGTGACGCTTTCAATTATGTGATTGTAATTGTTATAATATCGTTTATAGCTATTTTCATTATGGATTTCGTTTCTATACGTAGGGAAAAGCAATGGAAATGAGGTAGATTATGAGTAATAAATCTTTAAAAGTGAATATTCAAAAGAAACTTAAAGAATTCGAATTAGACGTTGATTTTGAATTGAAAAATGGTCGTTTAGGCATTCTGGGCCCTTCCGGTTGCGGTAAAAGTATGACCTTGAAATCCATTGCAGGCATTGTGGATCCGGATAAAGGTGTTGTGAGCTTGAACACCGGTAAAGAAACTGTTTATTTTGATTCTGATAATAAAATTAACTTGAAACCTCAAAAAAGAAATGTTGGTTACTTATTC
This sequence comes from Methanobrevibacter millerae, assembly GCF_900103415.1. Taxonomy (NCBI): domain Archaea; kingdom Methanobacteriati; phylum Methanobacteriota; class Methanobacteria; order Methanobacteriales; family Methanobacteriaceae; genus Methanobrevibacter; species Methanobrevibacter millerae. The sequence goes on along the minus strand of NZ_FMXB01000025.1, from coordinate 24,116 downwards.
CAAAATTACGCTTTATTTCCCAACATGACAGTTGAAGAAAATGTTGCCTGCGGCTTATCTAAAGATGATGATTATGGAATCGTATCTGAAATGATTAAACGCTTTCGTTTGGACGGATTGGAAAAAAGATATCCCAGACAATTGTCTGGAGGTCAACAGCAGAGGGTTGCTTTAGCCCGTATATTGGCTTACAGTCCTGACGTTATATTGCTGGATGAGCCATTCAGCGCTTTGGATACATTCTTAAAGGAACAGTTGCGTCTTGAACTTGTTAACTTGCTCAGGGATTTCGATGGGTTTTCCATAATGGTTACTCATGACCGTGACGAAGCCTTCCAGTTCTGTGACGAGCTCATAATATTGGATGAGGGCAAGGTCATTGCAAAAGGAAATACTCATGACGTATTCGAAAATCCAATAAGGGTTCAGGTTGCAAGGCTTACGGGATGTAAAAATATTTCCAAAGTCGAAATAATTGATGAATATCATCTGAAATCCCTGGATTGGGGAGTTACATTCGAAGTGTCTAAGGAAATTACTCCCAATATTACGCACATGGGAATAAGGGCACATGATTTTGCGCCGGCTGAAAAGGATGATGTCAATGTGATTTGCACTGAAAATGCAAGAAAACTGGAAATGCCTTTTGAATGGGAAATAACTCTGGCAAATGGGTTGTGGTGGAAATATGATAAGCCTATTCACGAGCATGAATTTGAGATTCCCCAGTATTTGAAAGTAGATCCCAAAAACATAATCCTTTTGGAAGAATAGCCTTATTTGCCGACAGCTCACGGCCAACCAATATCTTCGATTAAAAGCATAGGACACTATCTCCAAACAACATTTTAGAGTATAACTCATAATTTTAATAATGTCTTTAATTAATTTAATGAAATGTTGTAATTAAAGATATGTGTTCATGGCTTATTATGTAGGTATCATTAATACAAAAAGCAATCCTCTTCATGGTTATCGATGATGCCTATGGATTCCAGGTATGAGTATATGATTGTTGATCCGACAAACTTCATGCCTTTTTTCTTCAGTTCCTTGGCAATTCTATCTGATAATTCAGATTTTGTCAGATATTCGGCTTTTATTGTTTTACCCTCGGTAAATGACCAGATATAATCTGAAAAGCTGCCGCATTCCTCCTGTATTTGCCTAAACACTTTGGCATTATTGATTGCGGCTTCGATTTTGCCTCTGTGGCGAATAATCTTTTCGTTTTGAAGCAGTTCATTGACCTTTTTCTCATCATAATCCCTGATTTTATTAATATCAAAATTATCAAAGGCCTCTCTGAACGCCTCACGTTTCTTTAGAATGGTAATCCATGATAATCCTGCCTGAAATGATTCCAGAACAAGCATTTCGTAGAGTATGTCGTCATCGTATTTCGCTACGCCCCATTCCTCGTCATGGTAGTTGATATAAATCTCCTCTTTTCCTTCAACCCAGGTGCATCTCTTTTTTGTCATAATTATTAATATTAATGAAGGGAATAAATATCATTAACTGTTTTTGGGGGAAAAGCATGGAATATAGAAAACTGGGCAGCACCGGGTTAAGCGTAAGCGAAATTGCATTCGGTTCGGAATGGTATGTGGAAAGGCCCTATGGGGATGTTGAAAAGATAGTTAGGCATTGTGAAGCTAATGGAATTAATTTTCTTGACTGCTGGATGAGTGAACCGACGGTCAGGACAAATTTGGGCCGTGCAATTAAGGATACTCGCGACAAATGGATAATTCAGGGCCATATCGGTCCTATCTGGCAGGACAATCAGTATGTTAGAACTCGCCAGATGGATAAGGTAAAAGAGGCTTTCGATGATTTGATGGAAAGGCTTCAGACCGACTATCTGGACTTTGGAATGATTCACTATGTTGATGATATGGAAGATTATGATGAGATAATGTCTGGGGGGTTCATAAAATACGTTCGCCGGCTTAAAGAGGATGGAATAATCAAACACGTCGGCTTAAGCACTCATAATGTGGACATTGCTTTTCTGGCGGCAGAAAATCCTGAAATCGAATCGCTTATGTTCAGCATTAATCCTGCTTATGACATGTTTCCTGCCTCAGGAACACTTGAAGATTATCGCGATGATGGACAATATGTGGGTTTGGCGGGCGTTAATCCAAAAAGAGCCGAGCTTTATCAGTTATGTGAAGAAAACGGCACTGCATTAACGGTAATGAAAGGCTATGCAAGCGGACGTTTGTTTGATGAAAATGATTCTCCTTTCGGTGTCGCATTAACTCCCGTTCAGTGCATCCATTATGCTTTAGAGCAGAAGGGAGTTTCCAGCATCTTTGTCGGCGTCAGCAATACTGAAGAACTGGATGCGGCTCTCGAATATGAACGTGCTTCTGATGGTGAAAAGGAATATCGCCATATTTTGGCAAAGGCTCCAATGCATTCATTTGAAGGCAAATGCATGTACTGCGGGCACTGTTCGCCTTGCTCATCAGCTATCGACATTGCAATGGTCATTAAGCTCTTTGATTTGGCCAGCATTCATGATGATGTCCCGCAAAGCGTCAGGGAGCATTACAACAATTTAAATTACGATGCCACCGAGTGCATCGCATGCGGCGAGTGTGAAGACAGGTGTCCATTCAATGTTAAAATCGTTGATATAATGCTTGATGCCCAGGACCTGTTTAATTAATGAAAAATAAATGAACCCTCATAATCATGTTAAAAAGTTATATAATTGTCAAAATACAATTAATTAATTAAGAGGGATTTAACATGAAAAAATTAGCTTTTGGTATGATGAGACTGCCGACACTTGATGAGAATGATGAGGCAAGCGTTGATTTTAATCAGGTAAATGAGATGGCAGATTTGTTCATGGAGAAAGGATTTACTTTTTTTGATACTGCATATCCTTATCACATGGGTAAAAGTGAAGTGGCATTTAGAAAAGCTGTTGTTGAAAGGTATCCAAGGGATTCATATGTCGTTGCAGATAAACTGCCGTTATTTTCAATAACTTCCGAAGACCAGCTTGAACCGATATTTTCCGAGCAGCTTGAACGCACGGGACTGGATTACTTTGACTATTATCTGATGCATAACGTGAGCGGATTTTCAGAGCCAGGCTTTCTGGACGTTGATTCATTCGCTTTTGCAAACAAGAAAAAGGAAGAGGGCAAAATTAAGCACTTGGGTCTTTCCACCCATGCAAATGCTGAATATTTGGATAATATATTAACAATGCATCCTGAAATGGAGTTTGTTCTGCTTCAAATCAATTATCTTGACTGGATAAATGAAGGTGTTGAATCAAAAAAATGCTATGATGTGGCCTGCAAGCACAACAAGCCGGTTCTTGTAATGGAACCGTTTAAGGGAGGATTTTTGGCAGACGTTCCTCCTGAAGCCGAAAAGTTAATGAAGGATTATAATCCTGATGCTTCTATTGTTTCATGGGCATTGAGGTTCGTTTTAAGTTTGGATAATGTCTGTATGGTTTTAAGCGGTGCAAGCAGTCTGGATCAACTGGAGCAGAATATTGAGGAATTTGAAAATTTCAAACCTTTAAATGATGAGGAATACGAGATTATTGCTAAAGTAAGAGACATTATCAATTCCAACATTACTGTGGACTGCACCAAATGCAAATACTGTCTTGATGCATGTCCCGAAGACATTAATATTCCAAAGCTCTTTGATTTGTATAATCATGAAAAAATACAGGATTTAGGTGATTGGACGCCGGTAGGAAATGCATACGTCAATTATTCAAAGCTTCCGGGCGTTGGATTGGCATCAGATTGCACGGAATGTGAAATGTGCGTAGAGGAATGTCCGCAGCACATCAATATTCCCGAAGTCATGAAGGATGTTGCCAAAACATTCGAAACAGATTATTATGGTTTTACCGATTAAATATTTATATTAATAAGTTAATAACTAATTAATAACAATTAGTGTTGTGGTTAGTTATGTCAAAGGAAACTTGTCCAAATTGCGGTAATGTAGTTGATGATGAGGGGGATTTCTGTTCTGAATGCGGAGCTAAATTAAATGCAAAATCGGAATTTTTAAATAAAATAGATGAAAAGATCTCATTGTCATCATTAATACTTTCATTCATTGTTGTCGGGGTGTTCCTGTTTATAGGGTCCCTGTTCTGGTCAATTTTTTCTGCAAGCGGCTTAATTGGCTTTTCAACCCAGACGCTGTTAACGTTGCTTTTCGCAGTCTTTTTCGGAGGAATGTTTTTAGGATATGTCTCCTGCGTTAACAAATCATATGTGGTTCCAAATTTCATAGTATATCTTTCTGCAATGATTGCGGCCATTCTTTGTCTTGTAGGGGGAGTATTCACAGTATTATCTGCATTAACTACCTCTTTAGCTTCATTATTCTCCTCATCGCCGGCTACTTCAGCATATGGTAGTGCCAGCACATATTCTTCATCAGTGAGCGGTGGCGGTAATACAAATATTGCCTCATCTTTAATAAGCAATTTTATAATTGATATTTTGATTTTTGTTCTTTTAATTCCATGTGCATCATATTTGGGTGTCTATGTGGGATATTGGATTAAAAATAATTTATAATTAATATAAATAATATTAATAACATAATTATAAATAATTAGATTATTTTTTCGAGGAATTAATTATGATACCTGGTATGAATAAAAAGCAAATGAAACAGATGGAAAGGCAAATGAAAAAGATGGGAATGAAAATGGAAGACTTAAAAGGAGTAAATGAAGTTATCATTCGCTTCGATGACAGGGAATTAATCATAGATGATCCTATAGTAAGTCTTATGAACGTAATGGGCCAGGAAACCTACCAAGTTGAAGGTAAAGCCCGTGAAGTTGAAATAGAATACGAAATTGAAATTCCAGATGAAGATATTGAAATGGTAGCCAATCAGGCCAACGTATCCAATGCCGAAGCAGAACAGGCCTTGATTGACTGCAAAGGAGATCTTGCAGAAGCTATCATGAAATTAAATCAATAGGTAATTATGACAATCATTGCACACATTTCAGATTTGCATATAAGCGAAACGGCCTTTGATGAAGCCGTTTTCATGGAAGCTGTAGCCGAAATCAACAATCTGCAGCCGGACATGATTATTTTAACCGGCGACATAACCAACGACGGTTATTACAGGGAGTATAAGCGGGCCATAAAATATCTGGACATGTTTGAAGCTCCATTATTTGCCATTCCTGGCAATCATGATTCACGCAACCTGGGCTATCAGGGCTTTGAGGAGCTGGTTGGCGAGAGAAGCTGGAAGCTTACAAAAGACGATGACTTTACGGTAATCGGCCTTGACAGCAGCTCTCCCGATGAGGACATGGGTCATATAGGCCTTCCGCAGCATCTCTGGATGGAACACCAGCTGGACCAGTGCGTCATCAACGAGAGATTTTCCATTGTGGCTCTTCACCATCATGTCATTTCAATACCTGACACCGGACGTGAGAGAAACGTTTTATCCGATGCAGGTGATATTTTAAAGACATTAACGACCCATGAGGTCGATTTGGTATTGTCCGGCCACAAACACGTTCCGAACATTTGGAAAATCAATGAAACCATTGTGGTTAATGCGGGCTCTCTGTGTTCAAATAAGCTTAGGGGAAAAAACGGCAATTCATACAATGTTTATATCATTTCCGACGATTCGATTGAAATATTTCTAAATAACGTTGGTGGAGAAAAATTCCTCTTCGGCAAATTTCAAAGAAAAGATTAAATATAGGATTAGTTAATATAATAATGTTTAAATTAGATTTCTTTTTAGGGTGATATTATGAAAGTGGTTGTAGATGCTTCTAATGTTGCACATCATGTTAAAAATGAAAACTCACAGCCTCAAATGGCAAACATTTTAGCTGCCGTTAAGGCATTAGAAGAAAGTGAAGATGAATTTGTTATTATCGCAGACGCATCACTTCGTCATGAAATTGATGATAAGGTCGCCTTTGAAAAACTGCTGGAAAGTGACAACGTAGAGGAAGTTCCGGCAGGCAATGATGCTGATCATTTTATTTTGGAAATAGCTTACAGTGAAAGAGCTAAAATTTTATCAAACGATAAGTTCAGGGATTATGCTGCAGAATTCAAGAACATCAATTCATTCAGAATTCCATTCATAATCAAGGATGGCAGATTGACGTTCGGAAGGCCAAAAAAGCCTAAGCATGACAAAAATATCCTGCAACACATTTCCGAGGAAATTATCAAGCAATTGAACTTTAGAAAATGGGATGTCTACACTGGCAAGGAAGGATTGGAAATATCTCCATTGAACATCGCCAAACAGGCCATTATTCGTATTGACGATGAGAATAACCTCAATTCCAAGGTTGAAAGCATTTTCTCAAAGATACCAATGTTCAATAAGATTGTGGATATGGTTGACGACGTTGAAGTGGCCGCTCCATACGTTATCTTCGTGCTGGTTCATCCTAAGGATTATAAGCTTGCAGTAAAGAATGCGGGAAACATTTCAGTTACCGTAGCCGACAGGCTGGGTCTTGAGAAAAAACCGCTGATTGCTGTTAGAAACGATTTATTCACCAAGCCTGGCACTTTTGAGCTGAATATTCTCCTTGCAGATGAGGTAACCGAAACTGCACCATACAACGTTTTGGTTCGTGTTAGCGCTCACGATGAGGTATTCATCAAGAAAAACTCAAGAAACATTGCAAGTACGATTGCAGGAAGGCTTGGATCATGGAAGTTCCCATTCGTTTCAGTTAAGCCGGACATGCTTTTACAGCGTCCTGGGGAATTTGAAATAGAATTGGAGAAAGGAGGAAAACTGGATGGTTAACAGCTTATCCAAAGCAGTCATTAAGCTAACCACTAAGCTTACCCCTATCAGCGTGGGGACGAAGTTTTTTCCAACCAATTCAGTTGAAAATGAATATGTGGAACTGTTCAATTACACTCAAACTATTTTATTTGAATTAGAAAAGGCAGAGATCAGCTCTGAAAGTATTAAAAATAATCTTATAAGAGATATTGGCATAGAAAATTTTCCTAAGGAGTTCAATTTCTATGAAATTAAGCCTGCGGAAAATAAAATTGAAGAATATGCCCTGGTAAGCAATATTATTATGGGTAGTGACAGATATTTCTATGTTGAGCTTCCAAATCCGTCAAACCTGATAAATATCTTTGAAAAAATAATTGAAAACGAAAAAGGACAGATTGTGGAAAAAAGCTCAACGGAACTGGTTGCAAAAATGCTGAGTAAAAACGATGCAATCAGGGTAGCCATTGAACTTATTGGAATCGGCTACGAACGTGGCGTTGAGGTAATCTCAGCAGTTGGAATGACTGGTGCGGCTTCAATCGAGAGGTCCATTAATTACAGACAAAGTCTGGGAAATTTCCCCGGAGTCGCTTTCACAAAGCTTGGAGGAGAATACGCATTGGTATTCGATGCGCCGTTCAAACTGGCTCAGTCCAAGCCTAAGGAATTCCAAAATTACCTATTCGTCGATTTAATCGATTCAACATCATACACCAGCAAGCATGGTAAAACCCAGCTGGTTGATTTGATGACAAATATCAAGTATTTCATAGAAACCGAGTGCGGCGGAGAGCTTGAAGGATACAGGGAAGGCGGAGACGATTTCATTGCACGTTTTCCATCAAAGGATCTGGCCATTCGTGCCGGTTTGGATGCGGCATGGTTTGCACTGGACAATGATGCGAAAATCAGGGCAGGAGTCGGCAGAAGCCGTCGTGAAGCTGGTGAAAGAGCACAATTGGTTGACAGCCTTGATTCAACGGCTCCATTGTCATTAATCGTTTTTGAACTGGCAAACGGATTGTATGCATATAATGTTCCGTCCGAATTTACAAGAACTCTAATCAACATATTTGAAAATGAAAAGCAGAAACTGATTGGAGTCTTTGCTTTTGTATTCATTATCACTTATCTGTTATGCGTACTTGGTCTTGGATCATTCAGTTTCATAACAATAATTTTAGCATTGATATATGCTTTTGTTGCTTAAATTAAAAAATAAAAAAGGGAATAACAGTGTCTGGAAGAAATGAGGGAATTATAGCGTTGTTAATGGTTTTGGCATTGGTTGCTTTCATCATAGGTTCCGCAATAGGAATTACAATAAGCCTTGAGGAACACGATAATACAACTAAAAACAACAATACCACTACCCACGTTGAAAACGTAACTGAGCAAATGACTAGTGGCGTTGGCCATAATAATAAGACCGTAGAATTCGATTATGTAGCCGATGCTGTTGATTTCAATGACAATTATACTCGAGAAATGTATAATCTGACTGATAAATAATCTTTTTTGTGGTAGTATGAATTATATTCGTGATGTGGATGGAGGCTTCTCCATCATTAAAGATGTAAAGGTATCCGGTGCACGTGAAGGTAAATTCGGAGTAAGCATTATTCTTTGCCCAAACAGCACCGCTTCTGGAGTTTTTACAACAAACAAGGTTGTTGCAGCACCTGTAACCTACACCAAAAATGTTGTAAAAAGAGGTATCGTATCCGCCGTCGTGGTAAACAGCGGAAACGCAAACTGTTTTACAGGCCAGAAAGGAATTGAAGACTGTGAAGAGTTGGTAACTCTTGTTTCAAAGGATTTGAAAATTCCTGCAAATGAAATAGCCATTTGTTCAACGGGAGTTATCGGCCGTGAAATGCCTATGGATATAATATCAAAGGTAGCATATGATTCCATTTCAAGACTGGGAGACAATCCTGAAAATTCCCTTGCTGCCGCAAAGGCAATAATGACAACCGACACTTTCCCAAAGGAAGAGGCCGTTGAGGTCACATTAACCACGGGCGAGACGGTAAGGATTGCTGGAATCACAAAGGGAAGCGGAATGATAGCTCCTAATATGGCCACAATGCTTTCATTTATCGTAACCGATGCAGCAATCTCTCAAAAGGCAATTAAAAACGCATTGAGAATTGCAGCAGACTTAAGCTTCAACATGATTGTCGTTGACGGCGATGAAAGTACCAACGACACCTGTTTGATGATGGCAAATGGCGCATCAGGCGTTGACGTTGAAAAGGACGGCAAAATAGATTCAAACTTCCAGGACGGGTTGAATCATCTCTGCATTAATCTGGCCAAAAAGATGGCCCGTGACGGTGAAGGAGCATCAAAATTCATCGAAGCCAACGTTAAGGGAGCCGAATCATTTGATGATGCAAAGCTTGCGGCAAAGGCTATTGTAACTTCTCCATTATTCAAGTCAGCCGTTTTCGGAGGCGATCCGAATTGGGGAAGGATAGTATCCGCTATCGGATATTCCGGATGTGAACTGAATCCCGACATCGTAACCATTGCAATAGCTGACGATGAGGATGATGTTGATTTGGTGCGCAAAGGAGAAATCCTTGCTTTTGAGGATACCCCGTATCTGGAGCGTGCCGAAAAAATTATGCAGTCAAAAAACATCAAAGTCAATATCGACATGTTTTTGGGTGACGGCGAGGCAACCGCATGGGGATGTGATTTGACTTATGATTACGTAAAAATCAATGCAGAATACACCACTTAAGAAAAGATATAAATACTTTAAAAACAAATATCTTTATGTTATACATAATTCTGATGTTGTAATTAAAAATTTAAAGGAGGGTAAGATATGGCAAAAGTTAAAGGTACTAACAGAAGAACAAGACAAAAAAGAAGTTATACCAAACCTGGTAGTAAAAGGGGAAGAGGAGTTAAACAAACCTGGAAAAAATAAGTCCTCTTAACTATTTCTTTTTTTAAAATTTTAACCTATTAACCAATCCAATATTCCACTTTTTTTGATGTGAAAATATTTTCATTAGTATTATATAGTATTTTTTAAAGATTTAATATTAGGTGAAAAATATGATGATGCCAGCAAACGGACACAGAGCACACGGATTTTCAAGCGAATTTTTCCTTGATTCCAATGAGATAATTGACGAATTAGATTTAAAAGGCTGCGAAAAGATTATGGACGCCGGATGCGGCGACGGACATATTGCAATCAAGCTTCTGGATGAATACATAGACTCAGGATGCGTATATGCAGTGGATATCTATGACGCATCAATTGAAGACATGGAAAAGTACAAGGTCGAAAACAGCGTTGAAAACCTGATTAACATCGAAGCAGACATTACCGAAGGAGTTACCCAAATAGAAGATGGAACCCTGGACGTAATTCTTATGGTTAACGTATTCCACGGATTCACCGCTTCAAGAAAAACCGACGAAGCAATTGACGAATTCGCACGTCTCATTAAGGATGGCGGCAGAATAGCCATTATGGATTATAAGAAATGGGATGTTCCTAAAGGACCTCCGACTCAGGTTAGAAGCTCTCCTGAAGAGCTTGAAGAGATGTTTGCAAAGCATAACCTTAAAATGACATATCTGAATGAAGAGATTGGAGAAGACATTCCCGAAGGAAAATCACATTATTTCATCGTATTTGAAAAGGAGTAATCTAAAATGATTTTTGCAGCTATATTGGCGGGAGGAATAGGCTCAAGAATGGGCGGAACAGACACTCCCAAACAGTTTTTGACACTGGGCGACAAGCCGGTTATCATTCACACGATTGAAAAATTCGTAATCAATTCCAAATTCGATAAGATTATCGTTTTATCTCCGCAAAACTTTATAAATCACACAAATAACCTGATTGATGAATATTTGGGTGAAAATGACAGAATTGTCGTTATTGAAGGCGGAAAAACAAGAAACGACACGTTATTGAATTCCATTAATTATATCAATGAAAATTTCGACATCGATGACGATTCAATTATCGTTACCCACGATTCCGTACGTCCCTTTTTGACCCACCGCATTATTGAAGACAATATAGAAGCTGCAAAGAAATTTGGTGCCTGCGACACGGTCATTCCGGCAACCGACACAATCGTTGAAAGCATTGACGGCGAGGTCATTGAAAACATTCCCGTAAGAGACAATTTTTACCAAGGCCAAACGCCACAGAGCTTCAAGATAAACAAATTGTCCGAGCTGATCAACAGTTTAAGTGAAGAGGAAACCAATATATTGACTGATGCGTGCAAGATATTCGTTTTAAAGGGTGAGGATGTATATCTTGTCAAGGGTGATATTACCAACATTAAGATTACCTACCCATATGATTTAAAGCTGGCAAATACAATTTTAAAGGAAAATGAATCATGATTAACATTGTTTACAGATTAAAATCTCCCAAATTCTTTGAAGAGGCGATTGACGATATAGATTTGGATGATGTGGTTGTAAGGCCTCTTTATCTGTCAATCTGTCAGGCAGACCAGAGGTATTATCAGGGTTCAAGGCCCTCCGATATCCTTTCAAAAAAGCTTCCAATGGCATTGATTCATGAAGGGGTCGGTGAAGTGGTCTATGATGCTCAAAACAGCTTCGAGTCTGGAGATAAAGTGGTAATGATACCTAACACTCCTTTCGACGAGGATGAGTATCGTGGAAATTACTCAAGATTATCAAAATTCAGGGGAAGCGGTTTTGACGGATTTACAAGCGATCTGGTATGTCTAAAATCAGACAGGCTGGTCAAATTGCCTGATGAATTTGATTTGATGGTTTCTGCATTCATTGAATTAATAAGCGTTGCCTATCAGGGAATCTCCAAGTTTCTGGAGTTCAACGTCCCTTCAAGAAAAGTTCTGGGCGTATGGGGAGATGGAAACCTGGGATATATCACTGCATTGCTGCTTAAGGTAATCTGTCCCGATTCAAAAATAATAGTTTTCGGCAAGCATTTTGAAAATCTGAATCTCTTTTCATTTGCGGATGGTGTTTATATGATTCATGACGTTCCCGATGATTTGGCGATTGACCACGGATTTGAATGCGTCGGCTCTGCGGCTTCACAGTCAGCAATTGAGCAGATAATTGATGTTATTAATCCTCAGGGAACAATAAATCTTTTCGGTGTCAGCGAATATCCGATTCCAATCAATACGAGAATGTTATTGGAAAAGGGATTGACCGTTCAGGGAAACAGCAGATCTGAAAGGGAGGATTTTACAGGAGTTGTAAGGCTCCTTCACGAAAACCCTCAGCTATTCAGCTATTTGTCCAAACTAATTACAAATGTCTGTGAAATCAAATCAATCGATGATTTAAAGTCAGCATTTGATAAGGACTATGTTTCAGACTTTGGAAAGACCATATTAAAATGGGAAATCTAATGAAAGTCTTTTTGACTCATTGATAAGCCTAAAACATTTAACTCTCCAGCTTCTTCTTTGTTTTCTTGGAAAAAGCATGGGGACCATGGAAATGGCTTCCAAATCTTCCTCCGTAAGCTGGATTTTATTATTTACTTTTTCCTCCAGATGATGGAAAATATCATAGGAGGGGTTTCCGTCATAGCATGCCAGTTTTATGTTGAAGCTGGCATCGGATTTGATCATGCATTCGGGAGCCGTTATCCGTATGTTTTTAGGGCACAGCACATAAATTGAGATGTGCACATCGTTTTTGTAATAAAGCTCTTCTGCAAGTTCAACGTATTTTGCCAGTTCCTCTTCATCGAAATCGGTTGTCTGATACTCAAGATCGATAATTTCTCCGGATTCGGTAATGAAGAAGTCTCCGCCGTTATGGATATCATCATCAACTTCAATCATTTCCTTTGGTGCTCGACCGATTATTGTTCTTTTTTCATCGAATGTTTCCTTAATGGTTTCTATTTGGTCAAATTGGATTTTTTCATTCATTTAGTTAACCTCGTAAAAAATTGTTTTACATTAGTTATATTGTATTTTATGGATAATAAATTAGTAAGTTCGTTATTAGGGCAATATTATTTACTTATTTAAATTTTACTCAGTTATTAGAATATTAATGTCATGAGTGAATAATTAGTTAATGGGTGAAAAATCAACTGGTTGTTACCAATATCCACAAAGTTTATAAACAAGTTATACACAATATATTATTACGTATGTTGAACGTATTTTAAAAGGGAGGTGGTCGCTAAAATCTATTAAAAAAAGTGTTCATGTTCATTTTATTCACCTATTCGGGACGAAACACGAAAGTCATGTCGGATAAAAGTCTTTGTTTAGCTTATAATTCGTTTTTACTCACATTTAACTCCTTTTGTTTTTGAAACGGGCAAACACGAAACCACTCGTATCATTTCCATTCGGCATGATTTTAAAATCAAAGATGGGGAAATCAGTCCCACAACTTTGATTTAACTCTTTTTATGAAGGAGCCTTTTCGATACTGAGCCAATCTTATTATGAAATCGGCTTCAGACTTTATATTATACAGCTTCAAGTTTATTTTAACTGACGGAATGCAATAAACGTAGATGCTCACCCGCTTTTTGTGCTTTTCGTAAAGCTGTTCTGCAAATTCTATGTAGTTCACGTGGTCTTCGATGTCATAGTCCCTGGTTTGAATCTCAAGGTCTATGAGTTCATCATCATCAGTTCGGTAAACGGAACCTCCCTGATAATACTTGCTGTCCACCCATTTTTCCTCATCGGAAAGCTTTTCTACAATCTTTCTGTCTTCCTTAAACGCTTTTTTTATCAATTCAAGTTCATCTGTGTTCATTTAATCAATCCTCGGTTGCAAATCGTTTGCCATAGCTGCAGGCACTCAATCCTTAAATGCCTTTTGTCTTCTGGAGGACCCATTGAAGGAATCATGGACAGCGCAAAGAGATCGTCTTTATCCAGCTTTATCCTTCTTTTAACCAGACTTTCAATGTGCCTGTAAGTGTCGTAAGCACTTGAATAGTGCATTGGGGTTATTTTTATCAGGATTGTAGCTTCGGATTTGATTTTCCGGGTTACCTTGTATTTGACGTCCGGCATGCTTAGGAAATAGATGCATACCATCTTTCCGCTTTCCCTAAACAGCTCCTCGCCATATTTTTTGATATTTTCAAGTTCTCTGTTGTCCAGGTCCTTATCCAGCATTCCATATGATATGAGCTCATGGTTTTCGGTTTCATATATGTCTGCTGAAATGTCAAAGTCTTCAGCTATTGACTGTATGCTTTCATTGGCTTTTCCAATTATTTTTCTTCTTTCATCAAACTGTGTCTTGATGATTCTTAAGTCTAATTCATCGTCATTTTTTTCATTCATAATTCATCACTTTTTTCATTTTATTAATTTTACAATTTGTAATATTTGATTTAGGGGTTTATAAATTAGTATGATATAAATCTCTACAATATTCTGACTTTTTTGTAAAAAACCGGCTCATAGCATTATTTTAATTTGTGAGTAAATTAAGTGAAAAATCCATGTAAAAAATTAATCCTGACTGTAAGTTGCGATGATTTGAAATCACTTATTCATTTCAAGCAAAGTATTAAATTAACTAAAAAACAAACATTATAGTAATACTTAAAAGTAAAAAAGGTGTTTAAGTGAGCGAACAAAAATTGGAAATATTTAATGTTTTAAATTTTTTAAATAGTGGTTATGCGCTTGAGGATATTTTAAATGAAGGCAATTTCGGAACTTTTCCGTCAGCTGACGATTGCATAAGCTATCTGGTTGAAAACGGTTATCTTACAGGCGAAGGGGGAGCTTTAACCGCTGAAGAGATTTCTAAAAAATATACTGTGGCTGATTTAAAGGCAATGCTTAAGGAAAACGGACTTAAAGTCTCCGGTAAAAAGCAGGAGCTTGTTGAAAGGATAATGTCCGTTTTAGGTCAAGGTGATGGAGATTATGAATTGACCGATAAGGCAAAGGAATTCCTCAAGGAAAATGAATGGATAGATCTCTACATGTTCGCCCTTGTGGCGTTCAGGTTCGAGGATTACGAAAAATATCATGCCTCTTCCGATGCAGGCAATGTTCAAACAGCCCTTAATTTCTGTAATGAGATAATATCAAGGTCATTAATGAACAATATGTTTCTCGTTTTCATTGACGCACTGTCTGCAAAGGCACACGTTTACGCATACGACGGGGATTACGAATCATTCCTTGATTACGACTTGCAAAGGTTCATTTTAGGCCTGAATCCTATAGTCATGGATGCGCAAACATATGCAAATTATGATATTGTAAACACGGCTAACATTCTCAATTTAAAGAATGTGACCGAACACTTCAATTTCGGCAATTTGAAGAAAAGATTTGACAGAATCTGGGCAAAATCTCACATTACTAACATTACTGTACCTAAAAAGACTTGCTATAAGGTATTGCAAAAGGCAATGGCCGGTGCAGACATTGATGAGCTGAACTTTGACTTGAAGGAAAAATACTTCAATAAAAAATTCGGAATCTAGCAATATGAAATCTAAAGTTGCAGGAATCGTTTTTATCATCGGTAGCGTATACTATCTGATTGCTGAAGCAATTTGTGCAACTTTTTTCAACGCTTCTTTTTTAAATACATATGTTTTTCACACGATTTCAGAGCTTGGAATTCCAGGAGCCGATTCACCATTATCATTACTTATGAACTCCGCTTTTGTTTTAATTGGTTTGACCTTGCTTTTCGGCAATTTTTATAAATTCAAAGATTTCATAATCAAAAACAAAACTGTATTTTACATTTTAACATTAATTACCTCTTTAGGCGTTATTATCGTGGGATTCATCCATGGAGGAAACCCTCTGACATCAGGCTATCATACCCTGGGTGCTGTAATGGCAATCCTTGGAGGAAACATTTTATTGGTCATTATTGCCCGATCAATGAATGAATTCGCTAATTTCCAAAAAATCACATTAACGCTTGCATTAATTGGTCTGGCTGCATTTTGGATAATGTTTTTCAGTATGGACAATGTTTACATGCCTGTTTTGGAACGCCTCTCAGTTTACACTCTTGTTGTCTGGTCATTTATAGCTGGAGTTTACCTCATTGAAAAATAACTCTCCTTTTGAATATTACTCGTTCAGATATAATCTACTTTCTCGTGTAAAAATTGCTCTGAGTCATAAGTATTGTCGCCACTCCTAAGAATTGTCCTCACCACTAAGAATTGTTCCGACTCATAACTGCTTATTTTAAATATAAGAAAAGCAATAACCTTATATTGCCAAAATATCGAACAAATAATATTTTTAAATATTTAGGAGGGCATTGAATGGAAAATTCTAATTTAGAAAAATTCTGCTCCGAGTATTTTGGCGGTATTGTAAAGCCAAAACACCTATCAGAATTTTCACAAAAAACGCCACAGGGAAATGTAATAAGTGGATATCTGTCAAGAAAGCCAAACAGGTTTTTAGGATCCATCGTAATAACGCACCTGGTTAAAAGCGATGGAAGCGAAGCTGACGTTGAACAGTTTGTACAGGGATTTCCAAAAATCAACTACTGGGATTCAAGACACCAGTTGAAGTCCGAAGGAAAAGTACGGTACTTCTGCAATGAGAAACTGGACGGGACCTGCTTGGCCATTTTTCCTTTGAAAGATGAAAATGGAAATGTAATCGAACTCGTTCCAAAAACCCGTGGAAAGGCAGTAGCCGACGACCACATATTGGAAATGTATTCATTAATAGATAAGAAAGCCATTCTGGATTATTTCGACGGATATTCAAAGGACACAACCGACGTTTTGTTCTTTGAATTGTATGGAACTCTAAACCGACATGAAATAGCTCATATGGATACGTATATTGACATTAAACTGATTGGAGTTTATGTTGACGGGAAGTTCCTGAATGATAATGAGATTTTATCTCTGCCGTATGATATTGTGGGGTTGAGTGTAAAGTCGTTGTTCTCCATTATAAAATATGAAGATGAATCAGAATTTAGAATTGGCTGGACAATAATGGAGCCACGCTTCGAACCGTACAAATTTGAAATAACAGACACTTTTCCAACGCTTTATGATGCGATTCAGGAAATCAAATTAATGCTTCAGCGAATAAACGATGAATATTACAGATTCAACAAGAGAAGCCTGATTGAAGGGGTTGTAATCAACGGCGTTCATTTAAACGGCACCCAGATGTATCTGAAAATCAAGCCGGACAATATTGTCAAGGCTTTCAAGGACCCTAAAGGCATCAGCAGAAGATTCATACTAAAAGAGGTAAGAAAATACTTCGACGAGTACGGATCTGAAGTCAGGGAGTTGTATGGGGAGGATGAAAACCATTATCTCGAATATGTCATGAGAAACCTGGAAGAGGAATTCCCTAATGAATTAGTTAATATGCCCAAAACCAAAAAGAGAATCAAAAAGGTCTTCATGGACGTTTGGGATTCAAAGATTCCTTCGGTAAGCCTGCAGAACATTGCCGAAAAGCTGATTAAGGAGTATCCAGATGAGGAAATACCTAAATTAATGGCAATTTTCGCATCCGAATACCCTTCCAAAAAGAAGGATTCAAGACATGTCTATACTATTCTGACGAATATTGAAAAGCGCATGTAGATTAACCCACGTTTAAATTAATTTTTTAAATAGGGTTTATTTCAAATTAATTTTATGATTGATTAAATCGAATAATTATCGCCTAACTATGCTAATTATTCATCGTTTTTTCATTTTAAACGATAGTTTTTTTGCAGCTATTTTTTTGATTTTCCACAATAATGTGAAATACTTATAAATAAGTAAATTAAATATTTATTGTAGTGATAAAATGAAAGATATAGATGTTTTGATTGAAGCTTTACCATATATCAAAAAGTTTCATAAAAAGAAAATTTTAATCAAATATGGAGGACATGCAATGATAGATGATAATGCAATGTCCTCAACTGCTCGTGATACTGTTTTACTCAAATATGTCGGAATGAAACCGATTATTGTCCACGGAGGAGGTCCTGAAATCTCCCGTTCAATGGATAAACTAGGCAAAGAACCGGAATTCATTCAAGGATTGAGGGTTACTGATGAAGAGACAATGGAAATTATCGAAATGGTTCTCGTCGGTAAGATAAGTACTGAAATCGTATCTCAATTAATAAAGCATGATGGGGATGCCATAAGCTTATCTGGTAAGGATTCCAGCCTGATTTTCGCTCATAAGAAAGGAGCAAAGAAAATCGATGGTTCGGATGAAGAGGTTGACCTTGGTTTGGTTGGAGAAGTTGATAATATTAACACCAATCTATTGGAATTATTCGTTGAAAACAACTATATTCCGGTCATATCTCCTGTTGGTATTGCCCAGGACGGAACAAGCCTTAACCTTAATGCGGACACTGCAGCCGGTGAAATTGCAAGCTCTGTAGGTGCTGAAAAATTAATCATTTTAACCGATGTTCCAGGAGTCCTAAGAGACCCTAACGACCAGAATTCCCTTATTCAGAAAATCAGGATTTGTGAAATTCCTCAGCTGATTGAAGACGGTGTCATCTCCGGTGGAATGATTCCTAAAATCGAAACCTGCGTTAAGGCAATTGAAAACGGTGTAAAATCATGCCATATCATTGACGGACGTATAGAACATTCCCTTTTGCTTGAAATCTTCACTACCAATGGTATTGGCACCATGATTTTTGAATAGAATTCTTAGGACTGAGGACAATTCTATTGACTTGTATCATTTTTTACGAGTTAAAATCTATCTAATTTAAATATATTGGAATATAATATAGCTATTGAAGGTTTATTATCCAGATAAATCAATTGATTGCTGTATTATATTTAAAAAGTTTTTTTTCTTGATTTCCTTGGATAATTTTGCCTTTTGGTCATGACCTACGTTAATGATATATGCTAAGTTGATACAGCAATTTCGTTTAAAGTTAGATTAATTTCTAACTTTAAATAATTCAAAATTTATAATCTACGCCTCCCCAAGTGTGATTAATTTTTCAATGTTTAATATAAATGGAGTATATAAATATCTGTCTTTTCCTAGAGCGTATGATAACTAATATTTTTCAGAATTATTAAAATGTTCATTAATTATGGCTTGAACATGTTTCTCAGTTCTCTTCTAAGCAATTTCCAGCCGTTAACTCTTGGAAGTTCATCCAAATCATAGATTTGACGTGGAACCTTATATCTGGAGAGGTTTTCACGGGCAAAACTTATCAAACCTTCATGATCTGGTTCATTTTCCCAAACGACTGCTGCTGCAGGTATTTCTCCCCTGTGACAGTCATCGATACTAAAAATAGCTATTTCCTTAAGTTTAGGATATTTGATTAGAACTTCCTCAACTTCTGTTGGGTAGATTTTCCATCCGCTCATTACAATCATGTCTTTCTTGCGGTCGGTAATGAATAAACGGTTATCTTCATCCAAATAACCGATGTCTCCGGTTAAAAACCATCCGTCATCTAAAAATGATTCAATGGTCTGTTTTTCTCTTCTCCAATATCCTTTTGCAATTGCAGGCCCTCTAAGTGCAATTTCTCCCTGCTCATATTTTTCAAGGGTTTTCGTTGAATCGTCTTCATCCACGATTTTAACTTCTGAAAAGCAGACAGGATGCCCTACACTTTCAAATCTGTCAGCTTCACGATAATCTTCAGGTCTTATTACTGTTCCGGTTCCGATTACAATACTTTCAGACAGTCCGTAGGCGTTAATGATTGGTATTCCGTAGGTTTCATGGAACTCTTTCCATATCTTTTTGTGCAACGGTCCTCCTCCGCTTATTATTTCACGAACGGTTGAAAGCTCTTTTGTCTTGTCCATTGTCGTAAGGGAGTGTATTACAGGAGGCATTCCGGTTAAGACGGTTACTTTCTCTTTTTCACATAATTCAAGGTACTCGTCCAAATCGAACTGTTCAATCATTATGTAGTATGCCGCTGCCCTTAGGGCTGATATCGCCCATGAAAGGCCAACGTGAGCCATCGGATAAATTCCTAAAAACACGTCGTCCTGCTTCAGGGTCAATACATCACATTCGTTATGGATTGCAGTGAAATAATTTCCATGGGTTAGCATTGCGCCTTTAGGTTTTCCGGTTGTTCCTGAGGTGTACTGCAGTTGACACAAATCATCCCAATCGGTATTTGCTGCCTCCAGAACTTCGCAATTTTTATATTCACTAATGTTTTTCGGAACGTATGTGCAGATATCCAGTTTCGCTTCGGCTTCATCATCGGTAATCACAAGCTTTGCCTGTGAGTCGTGAATGATGTAATCCAGTTCCGAGGAGGTGAATACTCTATTTGCCGGAATGGCTATTGCGCCGATTCTCCATATTGCAAACAGTGAAAAGAGATATTCGCATGAATTGTTCAGATAAATGATTACCCTATCGCCTTCCTGCACATTATTTGACTTTAACTGACGTCCTATTTCACTGACTATTGACAATATTTCCGCGGAGGTGTATTCCTCACTGCTTCTTGGGTTATACAATACCTTTTTATCCAGTCTTTTTGAATTTGCATCGAGAAATGTGGTAATATTTAACATTTATATCAACTCTTTAACGATTGCCTGTGTCATTTCCATGGTTTTGGCTGTTCCTCCCAGATCCGGAGTCAATACCTTTCCTGCACAGACTACTTTTTCAACGGCATTGTTTACTCTTGTAGCGGTTTCTTTTTCGCCGATGTAGTCCAGCATCATCGCAGTTGAAAGTATCATGGAGCATGGATTGGCTATTCCTTTTCCAGCAATGTCTGGCGCTGATCCGTGCACGGGTTCAAACAGTCCGTTGTCGTCCCCGATATTTCCTGATGGTGCAAGTCCCAGGCCTCCAACGAGTCCTGCGCTTTCATCGGACAATATGTCTCCGAAGAGGTTTGTTGAAACGATAACGTCAAAGTTAAGGGGATTTGTAATGAGATACATTGCCATTGCGTCAACGTAGAAATCTTCAGTGGTGATTTTGGGATAGTTTTTGGCTATCTTATAGAATGATTCCTTAAAGACCCCGTCAGTTACTTTAAGCACGTTGCTTTTGTGAACGCAGGTAACTTTGCTTTTTAATTTTCTTCTCTTTGCAAGCTTGAATGCAACGTCAGATATCTTTTCACTTGCCTTTCTTGTAATTACCCTCTCGGCGATTACCTTTTCATCATCGTCGTATTCAATCTGGCTGTAGAGGCCTTCGGTGTTTTCACGCACGATTATAAAATCGATGCCTTGTGCAATGGATTTGATGCCTCTGTATGATTTTATGGGTCTTAAATTCGCGTAAACGTCAAGTTCTTTTCTTAGATTTATTATCGGGCTAGGCTGGCCGGGAGTTGAAGTTGATGCGCCGAATAAGGTTGCATCACTGGATTTGGCTATTTTCACGGTTTCTTCAGGCAGTGTTGTTCCGTTCCTGTTGAAGCATTCAAAGCCTGCTTCGCCATAGTTGAAATTAAAGTTCAAGTCCAGTTTATCCAAGAGATATTCGGCTGATTCCATTACTTCCTTTCCTATTCCGTCACCACTTATTATTGCAATATCGTACATTATCCCACTTTGTTCGTAATTTATGAAAATACTTTTATACATATAAATATAAAGTTATAATCATTATTTAATTATTGTTATTAAGAGGGATGACAATGTCTGAGATAGATGAATTAATTGAAAAGTTAAACGACGATGATGAATTCGTTGTCGAAGATGCAATGGGAGCATTGGAATTGAAAGGTGAAGAAGCAGTCGATCCTTTAATTTCTGCTTTATCCCACAGAAAGAAAAATATCCGTTTGCATGCGGCAACTCTTTTAGGTGCCATAAATGATCCAAAAGCAATCAAACCTTTGATTTTGTCTTTAAGCGACAACAATAAGCTTGTCAGAAGGGAAGCTTCAACAGCTTTAAGTCGTATGGGTGATGCTGCGGTCGATCCTTTAATTGAAGTGCTTGACGATCCGGACTGGAGAGTCAGGGGAGCAGCAGCATGGGCTTTAGGTAACTTGGATAATGAAAAGGCTATTCCTGCACTTGAAAAACTGCTTGACGACGAAAGCGGTTATGTAAAATCAGGTGCTCAAAGCGCAATAGCTACAATTCAAAGAAAAGCTTAATTTTCTTTGATTTTTTACTTTTTTTTCATTATGGAATTTAGAAGAATCAACAGATATTTTCTGTATGTGCTTTCACTGTTTATCATATCTTTAGGGGCGGCCATATCCATCAAGGCCAATCTGGGAACTTCCCCGCTGATTTGCCTTCCCTACGTTTCCAGCCTGATTCTGCATCTGAGCGTCGGAACGGTCTGCTTTATATTCAACATAATTTTCATTGCCCTGCAGGTTATTATTTTAAGGGGAGACTTTGAAAAAAGGCAGTTTCTCCAGATTGTAGTTGGAAGCATTTTCTCCTTCTTTATTGACTTTTCGGGGATGCTGGTCGGATTCTTAAACCCTCAGGACTATTTAAGCCAGATGGCGCTGCTTTTAGTCAGCTGTGTTGTTGTGGCATTCGGTGTTTTGTTTGAAATCCAGACAGAAGTCGTTTATCTGCCTGCAGATGGTGTTATAGTTGCAATTTCTGCTGCGCTTAATAAGGAATTCGCAAGGGTAAAGCCCTACGTTGACACGTCAATGGTGATAACGGCAGCAATTCTTTCAGTCGTATTTCTGGGATATCTTGCGGGAGTCCGTGAAGGAACGATAATATCTGCGTTAATTATCGGACCAATCGTCAGAATACTTAAAAAACATCTGGACTCATATATTGAGCCATTAATAATAAAATAAAAAAAGTGGAGTTTTTAAAACTCCAGTTAATGATTATTCTTCTTTTTTAGGTGATACAATAACCATTCTCTGGTTTTCTTCATCGATTTCCATTACAATAGGTTCAGCTTCAAATGCTCCAGTGTCCTTTTCAACGCATTCGTTGATTTTGGACTGGATTGCTCCAATATCTTCGGTGTCGATTAAGTTAACAATTTCCAACTGTTGCTGGAATCTTTCAACACCGTCGAGCGGGACGTTTTCAACGAAAGGAATGGCGCCGGTTGCACCTATGATTTTCTTTTTCTCAGGATCGGCACCGTTTTCGTGCAGTGCCAGGAAGCTTTGGCCTGTAATGTGGCCTTGCACTTCAGCTCCAGCCAATATCAAAAATCTGATGTTTGGATTGGAGATGATGTTTGCAACAACTTTTTCGATACCTAAATTTTCTGTTTTGCATGGTCCTGCAATTGCGGCTCCGGATAATTCCGCTTCAATGTGTGAAGCGAGTGTAGTTACGGCAACAGGGCTTTCAGGGTCGCCAACGATGTAATCTCCACTGATTACCGGCCAGCCGTCTGCAGGCGCTTTTTTGTCTGCCATTTTTGATACCCCTATTAATCTATATTTAAATATTAATCTAGTCGATTTAAATATTTTTGCACTGTTGGCGAAAAGCTTATGAAAAAATATATTAAATTATTTTTTTAAATATTATATTGTAAAAGGTGATTAAATGAACTTTAAACATTCTCTACTGCTAATAATTTTAATTATTCTTGCATTAATTTCAGTAAATTTTGTATCGGCAGATGGATTTTTCGGTTTCGGTGAGGAAGAGAAGAATATCGCCTCCATTTGTGGTGTTGAGTATAATATTCCGGAAAAATTTCATGAGAATGTTAATGCATCAATAAATAACGAATCACTTAATGATGGTGGCTTTGCCTATTGTTTAACGTCCAAATCCTATAGTGACGGTAAAGATATGTTCGCTGTCAGTGTTTCCCATTATGCCCTTGATGTAACCAACAAGACTTTGGAGAAATCAGGCGGTGAGGCTAAAAACATTGGGGGCCATGACGGTTATTTAAAATCCCTTAGGGATGGTTATGAATTCAACTATATAGTCAATGGCGATAAAGTTTCAGTTACTGCCAGCAGTGAAGATTTGCTAAATAAAGTAATTGTTTAGTTTACTTTTAATTTTTTTAAGGACTTTGTCAATAATTTAGATTATTGATAGTTTTTCTTATTTTTCTTATTTTCATAGCAAAATAGTCTTTATTTTTGATTTTAAGCCAGTAAATGGTTGTTTTTCGTGTAGGTTTTTGGTGGTCTTTTGAATGTGAAATCGTAATTTTTATTTAATTTGAATGGTAAAAATTACTTTGAACATCAGGTTTTTTGTATTTTTCTGTAGTTTTATGAAAAACTTGTTGTTTTGGATACGGCGTACAGTCTATCTTTATGATGGATTATTGAGCTTTTTCTTACATTCTTCGCTCAATATGCTGTGTTTTTTAGATTAA
>NZ_FMXB01000024.1:3260-25831 GCF_900103415.1 Methanobrevibacter millerae | reverse complement strand
AGAATTTAACCAATCCAGTTGCGGTTTTATTCAAATCAACACTAAACATAGCAATGTTTTCATCAACAGTGACGTTAAGCTCAATAGTAGTATTTTCCTTGGAAACTTCTATTACAGTAAACGTCAACATGGTACTGTTCATGTTGTAGTCATCATCACCAAGGTAAGTTACATCAACAAGATAACTGTTTGGTAGGAAATCAGTTGTTATATTTGCAACACCATTCACTAATTCAATATTAGCAACAGTATCACCAACAGATAGTTTTACAAATCCAGTAGCGTTTTCATCAACAGTCACAGTTATAGTAACTCTGTTTACATTCACATCAGCATGGGCTGTGATTGGAGTATCCTTCTTAATGTGGCCCTTGATAGTGAATTCTTCAAGAGTAATGTTAGTGTTGAACCTGTTATCACCCATATATGTTGCGATAACTGTGTAATCACCAGTTTCAAGAATATTATTAAGAACAGCTTTACCATTAATTAAATCGACATATAGTGTGAATTCTTGTGTGCCTTTAACTTGGAATTTGACAAGGCCTGTTGCAGTATCATTAACAGTAACAGTCATTGTCGCATTGTTTTCTTCAGTCATGACATCCAAAGAGATTGGAGTATCATATTTACTTATTACAGTAAATGTTGTAGTATTATGTGCGCTATAATTACTGTTAGCAATTGTTACGGAAGCTAAAATACCTTTACTAACAGCTAAATTATAAACTGCAGTGCTTCCTTTACCGTCAGCAACATTTACAGTATAATTCTGATCATATATCTCTACAATGTATTCACCATCAATTTCACCATAAACCATGACAATAGCATCTTCACCGTATAAAATATCATCAACAGAAATAAGAACTGAAACTGGTTTAGGAGCTACGTCAAATACTGTTTCATTAAATGCTGAATAATTGCCATCAACAATTGTAACATTAGCAACATGACTTCCAACACTTAAATTAGGAACAGAGACGTTTCCAGCACCATTAATAACAGTGACAATCATTGGTTCGGTTCCCACATAAACTAGATAATCGCCATCAACAGTACTTTCAACAGTGACAGTGGCATTTTCGCCATAAGTTATATTGGATACAGTGATTGTTACATCCACACATTCCCTGACAAATATTTCGCCAGAATTGATTATAGATTCGTTAGTGTAGTAAGAATCGCCTTCATAAGTACCTGTGACAACATATTTTCCAGCACTCAAGTTAGGAACAACAAGCTCTTCCAGACAGGATTGTGTAATACTGTAAACTGGTTTTCCATTCGCATCATATACATTGTATGCAATGTTTCCAGATGCATTGAGTGGAACTTCTACACTAATTGTTGCATTTTCACCATGAATAATTGTATTGTTTGTTAAATTGAAAACACCTACAGCTTTATTGACTGTTAAAGTGGCATTAGCATATGCTTCCGCATAATCGTCAGTTTCAAATACATAAACGATGATTTCATAATTATCAGGTTTGAATTTTTCACTTGAGAATGTGAATGTTGCATTATCCTTAACATATAATGAAACTGATTCATTTCCTAAAAATACAGTATAATAATCAGCAACATCAACAGTCACGTTTATTTTAATCTCATCACCATAGTCAACTGCAACATCACTGACAGTTATGTTTGGAGCAACTTTGCGAACTTCCACATTATCCATTGCAGTAGCTGAAAGGTAGTTTTTATCTCCTCTATACATTGCAGTAACTAAATAATTACCAGGAGCCAATGTGAGATTTTCCAATTCCTTCTTAGTATATGTCTTACCGTCCAATTCATATACGACATTAGCAGTAGCCTTTTTACTGATTGTTACATTAACTTTTAGTTTTTCACCCTGAGTAATATCTGCTATTGAAATGCTCAATCCAGGATCTACACGGCTGACAGTGAATATTTTGGTTATTTTATCAAATACAAAAGTGTTTGAATTATTATCTTTTGCATTTAATACCGCATTATAGTCCCCCGCGTTAAGAATGCCTGCATTGTAGGTGAATTTATTGTCAGTTACGTTAACTGAATATATGTTGGAATTAATGTCTAAATTAACAGTAAAGTTGAGATTTGTACCGATATCAATAGTTCCTTCAATTGTTTCATTTTGTCCATAGTCAATATCATGAACAGTATAATCAACATTTAAGGCATCAAATACAGAATTGGTAATGTTCACATTGCTGGAAGCACTATAGATGTTTCTGTAATTGCTTGCCTTATTGTTTGTAAACACAGAGCCATTGACAATTGCATTCACATTTGATAAAATGTTTAATGCACCGTTTTCTGAAAGTGTGTTGTCGAAAAATGTGGATTCAAGAACGGATAATTTTTTGTCCTCACTTAAAACAACATTTTTAACAGCATTATCTGTGAATACACATCCTGAAATAGTACTTTGGACATTGTCGTATGCGCGGATTATATTATCCATAGTATTGCCTGTGAATATGGAATTATCAACAAGCAGATTAGTGTTTGCAACTGCAAAAATAACATCCTTTCCTCGAGTGTTATTGTAAAATGCAGAACTAATGACAACATCTGTACACTCAACAGCACGAATAATACTGGATTGGGATGAAAATATCTTGTCGTTTTCGGCAAATACACTTGATATAATTTTTACTGAATTCGCATTATCAATTGAAATGAGGTCATCATTAATTCCATTGTTCTCAAATGTTGATCCATTAACTATGAGATTGGATTGAGGCCGACTATCTATGATATTTCCACTTAATGCATGGTCATAAAATTCACATTCAACAATGTTTAAATTTCCTTCATTATAGATTAATGCTTTAGTCGTATCTCCAGAAATAGAATTATTAGCAAAGGTACATCCATCAAGAGTCAAATTACCGTGATTTTCAAAAGTACCGTAATATTCTATCCCTGATCCAGCATTAGTGTTAAATCCTGTAATAACAATATCACATATAGTAACATCAGCGCTTTCACGAACATACATAAAGTAGTTATTGCTTGACTCTCCATCAAAAACAACATCTCCAAGAGGAATTATAGATAATTTCTTACCTGAAATGACAAATCCAAAATTGTACCCGCCAGAATAGTTTCCTTCCATTACATAAATGACATCATCATCTGAAGTAGCTGCGATGGCATCACGTAATATTTCATATTTACCGCCAGTACTGTTTACGATGAAATTGCCTTCATATTCGCTGACTTTGAATGTAGTTTGGTTTGCCGCATCGTTATAGTTTTCATCACCTTCACGGACAACCAATACACTGTAGTTTCCTTCACCGACAGCATCCAATGTTAAACTGGTATGGGCATCAGTAATATTGACATCGAAAAGCCTATTGTTGAAAAGAACATGGAATAATCCCGTTTTACTTGTGTCAATCTTTAAGACAGGTGAACCAGTCTCACCACGTATGACAACATCATCTACAGTCACATTGATATAGACGTTCGCCTTATTTATGATAAGCCTGTCACTTATTGATTCACCACAATAAATGTTGCCGTTACCGTCATAAAGTACTTCATCCAATTTAACGTCATAAACGCCTTTTGGCAAAATGTCAGTAACATATTCAAATACACCGTCTGTAATTGTGACTGTGGCATCCTCATTGTTAACGAATCCTGGCAATGTCACTTGAATGTCCATATTGAATTCAGGGTTAAGTGTACCTGTAATTGTTGTAGGAATGCCGTATTGACCATCAGGTATGACCAATATCACATCATAGAAGTCAAATGTGTTTTCGCTGAATTGAATATCTCCTGCATTGTAAATGTTTGCATACTCATTAGCATAGTTAATTCCAAAGAATGATTTTGTAAGTACAAAAGTTTTGTTGTTGTAAATGGCTCCACCTTTGCCTGTTGCGGTATTTCCAACGAATGTGGAATTAAATACAGTCAATTTATTATTGTTATAAATGGCACCACCGTCATTTTGGCTGGATCCTCCGGTGAATGTTGAATTAAATATATTTAATTCATTTCCATTGTAAATTGCTCCACCATATCCGTTTGCAGTGTTATCTTCAAAAGTACAGTTTAAGACTTGTAAGATTCCTGTACTGTAAATTGCTCCACCATCAAAACCTTCATTTTCATTGAAAACAGTGGCTTTAACAGATAATGACTTAGCGTTATAGATTGCACCACCATTTCCACCATTAAAGTTAGATGTGAAATTGGAAGAGATGATTTCTGCAACTCCATTGCTGTATACTGCAGAACTTATATTGATGATATTGTTTGAAAATTCAACAGTGTCAATGAATAACTCCGCATCGTTCCAAACAAGAGCATTATTAACGGAATTAAGTGAAAATGTAGAGTTCAATATATTCAATAAACCGGAATTGTATATGATTTCACCTGTTTCAAAACTTTCGAATGAACAGTTATTGATTATTAAAGTACCGTAATTTTCAATGCTTGCATGAGTTTTTACTCCACCGTCAGTAAAGTATATGCCATCAAATACAACAGTTTTTCCTTCAGATACTGTAAAGAACCATTTTTCACCGCTACCGTCGAAAACAACATCACGACCTCTGAAATTCTTAAGTGTGAATGATTTGCTGATATCAATTTCCATATTATCTTCAGTATAGTAATTTGCATTTGCATAAATAATGCCATTATCACTAACGGCATCAATAGCATCGATCAAGTTTTCATATACTTCATCTTCGGATATGATGAAATTCGGCACTTTCATTTCAAATGTGACATCAAATATGTATGTATTGAATTTATGGTCGTTCATTACACCTAGAGTATAGTTTCCGCCCATTACATCCTCAAAAGTGACGCTGAAATCACGTGAACCGTTGTTGTAAATTGTGTATAAAGGTGTCTGACCGAAGTACAATAAGACCACTGAATCGAATACATCAGTAGAGGTACCGTTAACATAGACAGTCTGGTTGATTTTATCTATTTCAAAATTGTATATTGTACCATTACCGTTAAAGATACAATATTGGGTAGTTATTTCCTCAACATTACCACCAGCAAAGTAATTCCTCACTCTCTCATCACCTTCACCTTGATAGTTGTCTAAAAATGTACATAACATAAATGATGCTGATGTTGTTTGACCGTCTAAATTATCTGATGCAATATATATTGCTCCACCTTCATCTTCTGCATAATTGTTTGTAAAGGTAGTGTTTACTGCAATGAGAGTTGCATCATTTTCTGCATCCCATGTACCAATATATATGGCTCCACCCTGATCATAAGCATGGTTATTTTGGAAATTACAGTTCTTCAGGGTTAAAGTACCTGCTCTCAGGTCAATAGCCCCACCATATTTGGCATATCCATTGATTACTGTAATGTTTTCAAGTGTAACGGTAGGACCATCTGTCTGCTCTGTCTCTGGATGTGGAGGTGGAGGTACCTGAACCCACTCTATTTCAGTATCATAGGTTAAAAGTAAGAAGTAATCTTCGCCTCTGCAGTCAAAGATAACTGTTTCGTTTTCATAAGCTTTGATTGTAAATTCAAATTCTCCTTCCACATCAATGCTACAGAATCCATCTCCAGAATATGTTCCGCCTCTAACTGTAATGATACCTTGACCCCATAACACAACTTGATCAATTGCTTCTTGTAGAGTATCATAATATTCATAATCTGAATCTTCATCATATTGTAAAATGAATTTACCTTCAGTAAATTCCTCACCAAGGTTGTTATTATCAATAGAATTGAGAATATTTTCATTGTTGAGTTTATTGAGTTTTGATTTTAATCTAACGTTGTTTGCAATAGTATCATCAAATGAAGATTGGCTAATTGATGAAGAAGTCATTAATGATGGATTATCATTATTATTAGAATTGTCAACTAAGGAATCATTAGATTGAGAAAGATTTTTATTGACTTTCAAAATGGCCTCAGTGAAATTTGATATGTAGTTAACACGTTCCTGTGAAGTGACCTTGATTGTATAAGTGCCAGGCTCAAGTGTTTTATTTATTTCAATAAATCTGCTGCCATTAACAAATGCGGCAATTTTGTAATCCTCGATTTCTATTATATATATTGACGGAACATTTGTTTCTATGTTTACAATAATGATGTTGTTATATTCTACTTCCACATCCGCTACAGATATGGTAGGATTGGCTTTATAAACTTCGAAATTAACAGTGGTTGAAGTGAATGCGAAATCATCATGGTCGTAGAAAGCTACAAGAACATATTTTCCTGCATCTAATTTCAATGATTCGACTTCATCTTTTGTGTAAGATTTTCCATTCAGTTGATACCCAACTGTACCGGTAGCAGTTGAAGGTAGTATTTCAACGACTTTCAAGGTTTCACCATATGTAATATTGTCAACAGAAACATTTAATTCGAATCCAACATTGTAAACCCTGAAAATTTCAGTTATACTATCCATCAGATATGTATTATTACTGTTATCTACAATACTGTTTAAAACAGCATAATATTTTCCATGATCCAATATGCCTGTTTTATAGGAGAATGTATTGTTTTTGATTTCCCCAAGGATGTTTTCGCCAGCGACTGTTAAATTGGCTGCTGCATAGATATTGGTACCGATATCTGCTGTACCATTGATTATTGAGCTTTCACCATATTGAACAGATAATGCATTTAATTTAGCATCCTTAACCTCAAAAGTGGAATCATGAACTACAGTAAATCCATTGCTGTGAATATGTCTGTTTTCTCCAGTGTTATTTGCAAAAATACACTCATCAATTAATGTTGTAACTCTAGAAGATGTTGCAATGGCTCCAGTTGCCGCATTGTTATTTATAAAGTTACTGCTGTCTATAACTAAGTTGAGCTTTTTATTATAAGGGTTTTTGATTAAAATTACGGAACCCAACTTACCAATATTGTTATTGAAGATACAGCTTCCAATATTGGCTCTTGAAGATCCATCGAGGCATATGACTCCACCATCAACATTGCGATTGGAGTTGTCTTTAAAAATGGATAAACCAATATCAATGATTACGTCAGTAGTGTTGGCGTTGACATATATTACTCCACCTTCAAGTTGAGTACTTTCTCCCAAATTATTTTTGATATCATTTTTTGTGAAATTGGATTGGGAAACAGCCACATATCTGGAATTGCTGCCTACATATATAGCAGATCCTTTAACGGCAGTATTGCGTTCAAAATCACATAAAACGACTGCATCTTCAAATTGAGATATATTTTTGAAGTGCAATGCTCCACCTTCACGTGCAGAGTTATTTATGAAATTGGAAGATGTGATTAAAACGTCTTCATAACTCAATGATGTGACTGCCGCAGTACTTACTTTTAAAGGAGCGACATTATTTATGAAATTACAACTGTCAATCTCCAATGAAGATCCGTCATTAAATATAGCTGCCCCACCATTTCCGGCAAATGATGTCTTTGTAATCTTATTGTCTGTAAAATTACATGAAGTCAGTGAAAGATATCCATAATTGACTATAGCTCCATAATTTGTATTCCTGTTGTGAAGTCCTGTGAATGTTATACCACTTATATCAACTACAGCGTTTTTGTTGACTGTTATGAAATTGGCGTCACGACCCTGAGCATCAAAGACCGCACCATCCAATGCAATGATATCCAGAACCTTATCGGATATTACAATTCCTGTGTCTGAATATGTACCGTTTTTAACATAAATCGTATCTTCATTATTGGAATTGGCTACAGCCTCAGCCAAAGTATCATATTCCACATTTGTGCTTAGGACAAGGAAGTTGCTGTAGGTTTTGCTTACTGAAAATTTGGTGAAATTCATGACAAAATTATAATTTTCATCACCGTTACGCATACCAACTACTGTATAATTGCCTAAATCAAGACCGGTCAGTTGCATGCTGGCTTTACCATTTACAACTTCAAGCTGATAATTTTTATTTCCGATTATAATAGTGTAATTATTATCCCAATTAGCACGAACATTTAAGACAGGTGTTTCAGGTATTAAAACATCCTTTACATCAAGAGTTAATGTTATTTTAGCTTTGTCAATCAATATTTTTGCATATCCGTCCTTAATTACATAGAATTCATTTCCATATAAATCAGAATAATAATAATGGTTGTAGAAATGGTCATTACTGTCTCCTTGAGTATACATTCCTTGCATAAAGAATTCATGTGTTCCTCCGGGCAATACTCCCATATTTATTTTAAATCTATTTTCTTTAATAGTGAGTAAGTCTCCAAAAATATTTTCATCATCTCTAATTCCCGCTAAAAGAGTATAATTATTATCTAAATTACATCCCCAGTCAAAATTACCATCAAGAATATAATCCAGACCATATGATCCATCTTTTGTATCTATGTTTAAATGCAAATCATATTCATTGAACTTTAAATTAAATTTCCTTGTGGTTGATTCGGAGTATATGTTTCTGTAACCTTTTAGGTCAACATTGGAATCAAAAACACAATTGGTTATATTTACAGGATCACTAGATTCACCAGTTATATAAATAGCCGCTCCCAATCCTGCACCATTTCCTATAAACTCAGTATTATCTACTTTAAGTTTACCTCTGGCGTATATGGCTCCACCTTTATCTTGGGCTCCATTCATGGTAAATTTTGAGTTGGTAACTGTTACATCTGAAAGATAACCAGCATTGATAGCTCCCCCTTCACCCCCATTTTTATAATAATTTTCAGTGAAAGTACAACCATCTATTTTTGCAACACTACGTATTATTTCCATATTACCACATGATTCGAAAGTATTGCCTTCCAGTACCAGATTTTTTGTGTAAATCGCACTTATTGTGTATCCATATTTAATATTTTTAAATACACAATTTGAAATGGTACACACCTGATCAGTTTTATAGAAGTTTAATGCTACATTAAAATCGCCTGTCATAGTTATATGATCCATAGTGAGTTGGGAATCCGGAAGAACATCAAATAGATTTTGTTGGTTAGAACTAGGTGAAAAAATAACAGGATTCGAAGAATCTTTAGGCATTATTGTTACCTTTTTATTTGAAATCTCCACAAAAAAGTTAGCAGAATCAGTGTAAGTTCCACCTTCTACAGTAATTACTCCTGATCCTCCACTAGGAATAGCATTTACAGCGGCACTTAAAGTTTCAAATACCTTCACACCATCCAAAACAAAATTAGGTTCCATAATAGAAAAAGTATTTCCTGAATACTCATATTTTGATTCCCAATTTTTCATCATGTAAACTGTATATGTTCCTTTCTCTAAATTAGAGAAAGTTGCAGTATCTCCATCATTACATGGTTTTCTATCATAATAACTACCACCTTTATATAAAACAGCATAATTCACATCATCCTCAACATCAGGAGTTATATGAACTGTTTTAGCAGGAGCATCCACTACAATTTCAAGGGAACCGCTTCCTATAAAACGACAATTATCAAAAGTATGAGATCCGCCATCTTTATCTAAAACATTGTTTCCATCTGGAGCAGTATTGCCCTCGAAATAACAGTCTTCAAATGATGCACTAGCTCCATCTTCAGCACAGACTGCTCCGCCTCCATTGTCCGCTTTATTGTTTGTGAACCGGCAATTTTTGGCTATGAGTGAAGCATCTGATTCATCAAGAAAGATTGCTCCTCCCCAACCAAAACCTCCAAAAGTGTTCTCACAAGCTTTATTGTTATCAAATACACAGTTGTTAAAGGTCGCAGATCCATGTATAATCCTAATAGCACCTCCATCATTAGCTAAAGATCCATCTCCCCCATTTCTAAAGGTTATGTCATTGAAAGTGATGTGTGCATTTGCATCGCTTATCTTAAAGAACCAATACCTATTACCTTGGCCGTCAAAAATAACCGTATCACCAGAATTATAAGGCTGAAATGTTATAGATACTCCGTCACTAATTGTAATTTCTCGTTCAGCTGAATCATAACCCCATGCTCTTGCTGTAAGATATATTGTTCCTCCACCATTATCACAGGCATCGTCAACGGCATCATCCAAATCTCCGTACCATTTGCCCGCATAATAAAAGTTGGGGTTTTCTCCAAGCAGATTATCATCAATTGAAACAGAAAGTAGATCATCATTTAAATTGGAAGATCTATCTCCCACATTCCGATTTGATATTCCATTCTGATTATCATTTACACTAATTTCAACATCACTGCCTGCTTCACTTCCCAGCGAAGTGACATTGTCTTCTAAAGCAACAGAAGGTGTTGCAATGTTTGTATCGCTGACTTGGCCAAGCAATGTATCATTTGTATCAGCCGCCGAAATTGCGCCGATACTTATAATCATTACAAAAAAGATTATCAGCAATATTCCAATCGTTTTTTTCTTCATTTTAAATACCTCTATGTATAAGGAATTAAAGACATATTATTGAAAAAAGTAAATGAGAGATAAACTCCCATTCGGGTTCTAATCCTCAATTTTACAATAAATAGAACCTCAGAAAAGCCGTTACTTCATTACGAATCACTCTGCTTCCTGAGTTTCATTTATATCCATTAGTCCTCCATATCTATATAAAAATTAAGAAAATATTAACAAATAATGTTGATTTAGATGTCAAATATTTCCTATAAATATTTATCCTTTTATTGTTTTATAAAGATTTTTGTTGCTTAATTAACTAAAACTATAAAGTTAGTTTTTATTACACAATATAACAGAACATATGTTCTTTATATCAATGTTCCAACATAACAGAACGTTCGTTCTCTACATCATTTAATAACTATGAAATATAATATCATTAAATGTATGAATACAAAAAAGTTAATTTTAGAAAAGACTTTAAAATTAATGATTGAAAAGCAAAACTCCCTAATTTCAGTTAGAGAAATCAGTGCAGCCACAGGAATTGCTACCGGTGGAATATACCATTATTTTTCAAATAAAGAAGAGATATATAATGAAATTATTGAAAGATACTATCTAAACTTTTACAAATTCAACATAGATGAACTCCGCCAGATAAAGGGAAATGCAAAAGAGAAAATTCACGATGTCATGGCTGAAATTTTTAAGCAAAAAGAAACCGGAATCAAAATTGAATCGATTGAGGATGAAATAGACTACAGAAACATATTGGCAATTTTGACTGCAAAAGGATTTGTTCATGAAAATTTTCAGGAGTTATGCCAAAGCATCCTAAACGAATTGAAGGAATTTTTCACAGAAATTATTGAGGAAGGACAGAAAAACGGGGAAATCCGACAGGACTTCTCAACCGAAGACATTGTAGAGTCATTAATTATCATGTACATGGGAATTGCATATGAATGGGAGACATATCTAATTGATGATATGGTTTCAACCTTTGAAGATAACTTTAATTTGCAATGGGAAAAGATAAGATTCAGAGAATAATTAATTAACTATTTAAAACATTGTGTGGTTAGATGAACACTAAAGACTTGATTCTTGAAAAAACGCTGAAATTGATTTTGGAGAAAGGCACAATTGATATTTCAATTAATGAAATTCGAAATTGTACCGGACTGACAACCGGCGGCATATATTATCATTTTTCAGATAAAAACGACATATTTGAAGCAATTATGCAAAAGTATATGATTGATTATATTAAAATCAATTTTGATAAAATCTCTCTTGAAGGTTCATCAAAGGAGAGAATCCATGATGCATTGCTTTATATTTTACATCACTTCACAAACGGTGTTGAAATTGAAAGCATCCATGAAAAAATCAATTATGGTAGTGTATTAATTCTTTTAACCGCAACAGGATATGCCGATGATGAGGTTAGCAGTATAATTTCACAAACAGGAAAGGATATTGGAATATTTTTAACCGACCTTGTCGAAGACGGCAAAAGGAAAAATGAAATCAGACACGACTTCTCAACTGAAAACATTACCGAATCATTGTATATCATGTATATGGGAGTTCAATGCTTTTGGTTAGATTTCCCAAATGAGGATATTGATCTTCTTTTTGAGAAAAACTTTGATATGACCTGGAAGGCCATCGAATACCAGTAAAAACTATTTTTCAATCTTTGAAAATGGAGTGCAAAATTTTTAATTAAATTTTGTGTTTTTGTTTTTATACATTCTTATTTTTTAGTTGTTTTTTCTGTATATTTAACGTGGAAAATATGAAAAATAAAAAAAGTTGAGAAGCTATTGAAAACTTCTCAAAAGAATTCTTATTATAATACACATAATCCACTATTTTTCCAGAGATAATTATTTTTTCAAGTGATAAACACCACATATTTCAAATATTTTTCCATGAATAATTTAGTATATAAACACTTTCAAAATTCACACTTCACTAAATAATAAATACTTGGATAAAAATAATTCTTATTATGTTTTCAAAAGCTACCATGAAAGAAAGGCGTCAATACTATCGCGAGGAATGGAGCGAAAAGGACCTTCCAGACTTCATAAGGGACGGAATAAAGAAGCGTGAGTTCGGTTTTGACCATAACGGAAGAGGTCCTAATGACAGGTATAAAACTTTCAGGGGAACGGATTCTTTGCGAAAATTCCTTAGATACAAGGCACCCTTTGCGGCTTATATTTCAGTAGCTTTTTACAATAATCCGAGAAGGCGTGAAGACTGGCAGAAGGCAGAATACATCTTCGACGTTGACGCCAAGGACATTCCCATAAGGACATGCAACTGCGACGGCGTTTGTGAAGTTTGCTTAGGTGAAGCCCTTGAAATCGTCAATTCACTGATTGATACTCTGGACGGTGATTTGGGGCTTAAAAACATTCATTTAATCTATTCAGGCAGAGGATACCATATCAGGATTCTGGATGAGGAGATGATGCTTGCAAACAGCGAATTAAGATCAGAAGTGCTTAAATACGTTGCAGGCGCCGAAGTTCCAAAGTCCCAGTTCATCAATACCGACATTTCAAACAAGGCCTTTAATTTCGAGCATTTTTCCATCCCTATCGGATATTCAAGAATATTTACGGACAAGATGAAATTCAACGTTCAGCATCTGACCGGCCAGGAGGAAATCGACGGCATCAACCCCAAATTAATGAAGGACATCCTTAAGGCAAGACACCACCTGGACAATGACGAATGGGGATACTTTAAAAGGGATATCGGTCCAAGAAGGTATAAAAACCTGGTTGAAGCCATGGCCAGGGTTAATTTGGCCACCATCGACGCCAAGGTTTCCATTGACCTCAAAAGGATATTGAGGCTTCCGTCATCCCTTCACTCAAAGGTAAGCATGAAATGCATGGAAGTCAAGAACAGGGAAACATTCGATCCTTTCAAAGAGGCCGTTCCAAAATTCGTTTATGAGAGAGATGATTAACTATGGATAACGTATTAAGAGAGATATTTCGCAATAATCAGTATTTTGAGGAAATGAATGAGAACCGTTTTGTTCCAGAGTATCTGGGACTTATAGTTAATGGAGTTGTTATCTACAATGTGAATTGGGTTGACATTGTCGATAAGGAACTTGTATTAATGAACAAGGATATCCAGACCCACCCTATCGCTTCATTAATGCTTGAAAACCTCAATTCACTTATGATCATTACCGACAGCGGAATAAAAGAAGTTTTATAGAAATCATATAAGCTTTTCAACGCTGTCTAAAAGTTCAGGATTCAGTTTGAACGCTTCGTTGAAGCATTCTTCAGCACGGTCATACTTTTCCAGCTGATTGTAGAGCAGTCCTTTCATCATATACGGGAAAGGATCATAGGGGTATAGCTTTATGGCCTTGTTAACGAATTCAAAGGAGGTTTTCTCATCACCAAGCTCCAGCAATGCCTGCGCCTTTAAAAGAATTATCTGCATTGACCCGTCATCTTTCAGATTAACTATCCTTTCACATACTTCCTTAAGCTTTTCCTCATCCTTTACGCTTTCATAAATAATTGTCAGCGTGGCAAAAACGTCAAGGTTAGTCGGGTCGATTTCAATTATCTTTTCGGCATAATACAGTGCCTCATCTATCATTTCAAGCTGAATGCATGAAAAAATCAGGTTTATATAATCTTCAATGTCTGCCTTGTCAATCTCTATAAGCCTTTCATCGTATTTGCAGCACTTTTCAAATTCGCCGTTAATGTAGGCGCCGTAGGAGAGCTGCTTTAAAAGCATCTCATTGTCAGGGTCCAGTTCAAGTGCCTTTTCAAGGTATTCATCCGTTCTTTTCATGTCGCCAAGAGCTGTGTAGCAGGTTGCAATCAGGATGTAGGACTTGATTTTGTCACTGTCGGAACAGTCCTTAACGTATACGTCCAGTGTTTTTATGGCCTCTTCGAATTTTTCCAGGCCAATATATGCATTTGCCTTTTTAAACAATAGTGAATGGGCCTCTTCGGGGTTTTTTAAACTTATCTCATCAATTAATCGTAAAATCTCATCATAATTCTTTTCCTTTTCCAAACTATCCAACTTTCCCTTCATAGGTATATATTATATTTTAATCATATATATAAATTGTGTATAAAATATTAAAAAAATAATAATAACTAGTCCGTTTCCACACACCTTGAAATTATTTGGCTGCTGATTTCATCAATGGATTTGTCCCCGTCAATGACAACCCAATTGTAAGTGAATTTTTTGGAGTTTTCACGGGTTTTCTTAAGGGAATCATAATTTTCAAACATTTCAGTCTCTTCGTCACGTGAACCGATTCTTCTAAGGGATTCCTCGGGAGAGACATCCAAAAAGAACATTGTATCTGAAGTCGGAAGCGCAAAACAGACGATTTTATATACAACAACATTGACAACGCTTGGAAGATACATTACCGCCAGAATGTATCTTGAAAAAATGAGAACATCAATGCTTTCGTCATGAGAATACCTGCGAACGGACCTTATTGCATCAAGGCCAAAATAAATCGTTGCCTTAATATGATTGATTTTACCAGTTTTTAAAAGAGCCTGCTTGGATTTGATGCCGTATTTATTGTCATTGCAGGGATGTGAACGCACAACGACATTCTTTCCCTGTTTTGTGTAGAAGTCTGCAAGCAAATTAATTTGTGTGTCCTTTCCTGACCCGTCAAGGCCGTCAATTACTATGAATTTCATGCTATGTCACTCGAAATGAAATATTATGATGCATACCAATGCATCAACCGACAAACTACCGTTATTTGAAAGCACTCTTGATTTATTTGACAGGATAGAACTCAGTGTATTTTGAGTTTCTCTCTATCAGCTTTCTTCCGAGATTTGAAGCCAACCTATCCAAGGTTTCAATTGAAGCTTCAACACCATCGGGAGCACCTGAAGCTGCGGACAGTTCGTCACCACCTAAAGTTCCGCCCAAATCATTGGCACCTGCCGTAAGTACGACCTGAGAAAACCTGAATCCTAATTTCACCCAGGAAATCTGAAGGTTTGGAATCAAATCCCTTAGCATTAACCTTGAAACCGCATAAAGCTTCAAGTCTTCGGTTCCACTTGCGCCAAGGTTTTTCTGGCCTTCAAGAAATATAGGTGAATACTCGTGCATGAATGTCATCGGAATGAACTCGGTAAAGCCATGAGTTTCCTCCTGAAGACGACGAATGATGTCAATATGCTCAACACGCTCCTCAAGGGTTTCCACATGACCGTACATGATGGTTGCAGAACCCGGAATGCCCACTTCATGAGCAGTCCTCACCGCTTCAATCCATTCGCTTACGCTGACCTTTTCAGGACATATTATTTCACGTGAACGGTCAGTCAATATTTCGGCTGCAGTTCCTGGCAAGGTATCAAGTCCGGCGGCCTTTAATATCTCACAGGCCTCAGCCATATCAATTCCTGATGCAGCAGCCGCATCATTAATCATGGCGGGTGAAAAGCCGTGAATCATGACATCCGGA
Source organism: Methanobrevibacter millerae (assembly GCF_900103415.1). Classification (NCBI taxonomy): domain Archaea; kingdom Methanobacteriati; phylum Methanobacteriota; class Methanobacteria; order Methanobacteriales; family Methanobacteriaceae; genus Methanobrevibacter; species Methanobrevibacter millerae. Next base: position 9,959 of record NZ_FMXB01000024.1, on the reverse strand, counting down.
TATTTCCCTTTCAAAAGATGCAGTAAGTGCTCATAATATTCAATGTCCGCATCGGGATGCACACCACCCATTAACGTGAACTCTCTGGCGCCCTTCTCAACAGCCCCTTCGGCTTTAGCCAGAATGGCTTCATCATCCAAAATGTATGCGTCGGGATCATCGGCATCCTTTCCGAATGCGCAGAATCCACATCTAACCGTACAGATGTTAGTGAAGTTGATATTGCAGTTGTTGATGAAGGTAACGTCATCCCCTGCAATCTGACCCCTCAAATAGTCGGCAGTAGCAAGCAGGGGATACAGGTCAGCCCCCTTAATATTCATCAGATGATTGGCCTCTTCGACAGAAATGTCTTCATCCAAAGATTTGGTCAAAATTTTTTCAGTTTCGCTAGAAACCGGTAGTTTATCAAACATAAATATAAATAAGTAAATAATTTAATATATATGTTACTATTAAAGATTAATTAATAAAATAAAGTAAACAAAAATGCACAATAAAAAATTAAAGAACAATAAAAGATGATAAAAATGGATAGTACAGAAGCTATTTTTGATGGACTGAAAGACGCAGGAATTGATTTTATTGTAAGCGTTCCATGCGTTAACCTTTCCAAATTATTAAATATGATTGACGAAGATGATGAAATTATCCACATTCCAGTAACCCGTGAGGAAGAGGGAATCGGACTTTGCGCAGGAGCTTATCTTGGAGGAAAAAGGCCTGCAATACTTATGCAGAACTCAGGGCTTGGAAACTCAATCAATGCCCTGAAATCACTTACGGAACTTTATCATTTCCCTTTAATAATGATAATGAGCCACAGGGGGACCGAAGGGGAAAACATCTGCGGACAGGTTCCGATGGGTCAGTCAACGCCATTGATTCTGGAAGCCATGGACTTTCATTTCTTCAAGCCAGGGACTCCCGAAGGAGCTTATGAGGATATCAGAAACTCATGGGAATTCTCAGAAAATGAAGGTAAACCTGTTTCAATACTACTGGAGATAAAATATTGGTGATAACATGCAGAGAAGAGACGCTATCGAAAAGATAATGGATTCAATAGACGATGAACTTGTTGTCTGCAACATAGGATTTCCGTCAAGGGAACTCTATGACATCAAGGACAGGGATGAAAACTTCTACATGATCGGTTCAATGGGACTTGCATCATCAATAGGTCTGGGATTGGCTTTATCAAGACCTGACAAGGATGTGGTCGTAATCGATGGAGACGGAGCTCTATTAATGAATATGGGATCTCTGGTTACAGTCAACGCCTGCAAACCAAGAAATCTAACATGGATTGTTATAAACAACGGTGCCTATGGCTCCACAGGAAATCAGGAAACATATGCCAAAGACCTTGATTTAGTCGAAATAGCGGACAGTATCGGACTTGAAAGCCATGATTTTAACGCTATAGGACTTAAAAGGCTAATTAAAGATGATAAATGCAATTTTATCGTCTTCAACTGCAAGCCGGGCAATTCCACCGCACCGATTATCGACTTGACCCCTGAAGAAATCAGGGACAGATTCACCAAAGCAATTACAAAATAATTGCTTTCACCATCACTATTTAAACAAATGCACTAAAAGGCACCATAAAAAATTCCTCAAATTAAAAAAATAACAAAAAAACTACGATTTTTCAAAAGCATTATATAAAATTAAAATATAAAATTATATTATACTAAAATTTTTAGTATTTAAACAAAATGTAAAAAAGTGATATAATGGAAAAAAACAAAGAATTTGCTTCTAAAATGAAAAGTATTAGAGAAAGACAAAATATGAGCATTGAAGAGCTTGCAGAAAAAAGCGGTGTTAAACTTGAAGTTTTACAGGCTATGGAAAACGGAGAAGTCATACCGTCCCTTACACCATTGACCAAAATGTCAAGGGCTTTAGGAGTCAGACTAGGAACATTCCTGGATGACACACCACAAATTGGACCTGTCGTCACCCGAGGGGGAAAAACGGATACAGCATTATACTTCTCAGGAAGGGAAGACGTTACAAATGCAACCAACTTAGAATACCACTCATTAGGTGCAGGCAAAATCGACAGAAACATTGACCCTTTCATAATTGATATCGAATACGAAGAAGGAGAAAAGGAATTGTCCTCACATGAAGGAGAAGAATTCATTTATGTTTTAGAAGGAGAAATAGAAGTAATCTACGGAAAAGATACTTTCGTTATCGGCAAAGGAGACAGTATCTTTTATGATTCAGTAGTACCTCACCACCTACACGCAACCGGTGAAAAAGCATCTAAAATACTGGCCGTATTATACACACCATACTAAAAACAAAGGAGCTTGGATTAAAATGTTTAAAATAGATTTAAATAGGAAAAATGAATTTAAGATGAACAACAGTTTTAGATATTTTAAGCCAGACTTGGACTTGAGATTGGAAGCAAACTTGGGAAATGAACTTTTTTACGAAATAAATTATGGTGAAATTAACTAATCGGAAGGTGTGAAAATGAGTGAATTATTTACAGAGCTTTCTCTTGGAAAATTTTTTGAAACACAAGTAGAAAAACAGCCTGATCATGAATTTATTGTTTATCCAGACAGAAATTTAAGATTTACATATAAAGAATTTAATGAAAGAGCAGATAACCTTGCCAAAGGAATGCTGGCATTAGGCATTAAAAAAGGCGACCATGTCGGAATATGGGCCAAAAACGTTCCTGAATGGTTAACATACATGTTTGCAGTTGCAAAAATAGGCGTTGCAATCGTAACCGTCAATACTGCATATCAAACCCACGAACTGGAATACGTATTGAAGCAGACAGACATGAAGGCAATTGCTATGACCGACGGATTCAGGGATACCAGCTACTTTGACATTATCCATGAACTCGTGCCTGAGCTCAAAACCAGTGCAAGAGGTAATTTGGAAAGTGAAAAGTTCCCTCACCTAAAATATGTTTTCCATGTAGGTCAGGAAAAACACAGAGGAATGTACAATACAAATGAACTGTTATTGTTAGGTATGAACTACGATGACGAGGAATATCAAAAGGTCAAGGATTCCGTAACCCAAAATGATGTCATCAACATGCAGTATACGAGCGGTACCGAAGGTTTTCCAAAAGGAGTAATGCTTACAAGCAGAAACATCGTCAATGACGGGTACTACATTGGAGAAAACATGAACTACACCGAAAAGGACAGACTGCTCCTGCAAGTACCTTTATTCCACTGTTTCGGAACGGTTTTAGGAGTTATGGCAGTCATTACCCACGGCTCAACCATGGTTGTGCTTGAGGAATACGATCCTCTTCTTGCGATATCATCAATCCAAAAGGAAAAGTGTACGTCAGTTTACGGCGTTCCTACAATGTTTATCGGAATGATGAACCACCCTATGTTTGAAATGTTCGATATGAGCTCTCTTCGTACCGGAATCATGGCAGGCTCAACCTGTCCTGTGGAAACCATGAAGGATGCCATTGAAAAAATGAATATGAAGGAAATCACCAGCGTTTACGGATTGACCGAAGCGGGTCCGGGATTTACCCAAACCAACGCTGCAGATTCATTTGAGAAAAAAATCAATACTGTCGGAAGGAAATTTCCTAATACCGAAGTAAAAATCATAGATCCCGAAACAGGTGAAGAGTTAGGTCCTGGCGAAACCGGAGAAATCATGTGCAGAGGATTCAACGTAATGAAAGGATACTACAACATGCCTGAAAAGACAGCCGAAGCCATTGAACCTGACGGATGGCTCCACTCAGGAGATCTTGCTACCGTAGATGAAGACGGATACTACTCAATTGTGGGCCGTATCAAGGACATGATTATCAGAGGCGGAGAAAACATCTACCCAAGGGAAATTGAAGAATATCTCTTTACCCATGAATGCGTTCAGGACGTGCAGGTTGCAGGAATTCCTGATGAGAAATATGGGGAAATTGTCGGTGCATTCATCATTAAGGAAGATGGTTTTGATGACGTTACCGAAGCTGACATCCGTGACTTCTGCATCGGCAGCATAGCAAGATATAAAGTTCCCAAATATGTTTTCTTTGTTGATGAATTTCCGCTGACGACGAGCGGAAAAATTCAAAAGTACAAATTAGGAGATTTGGGTCTGAAGCTTCTTGATGAAAGAAAGGCCAGAGGGGAACTCTAGTTTCCTCTAAAATTTTATTTTTTTTACCAAAATTAACCATCCAATGTACATCACTAATGAATTAATAATAGTTTTTTCATGATAAACATCAAAATATTAATTCAAGCATTAATTAAAATACATGATTAATCAAAAAGTAGCAGAATTATTATGGGTAAATGTTATAAAAAAGAAAAAGAAATAGGAGTGAAAAATTAACTCCTAATTTATTGTAATTTTATTTGTAATTTTTTCACCATTATATGATGAAGTGATTACATACTCGCCAGGTTCAAGATTGATGTTCAGTCTTGCATCACCGGTCAAATTTGTAGTCCTTTCATACATCACACCATTTACATTGAAAGTAATGGTCTGGTCAGGGAAAGGATTTCCTTGACCGTCAAGCAGGTGTGCAAAGAATTGGGAACCGTCCTTATAACTCATTTCAAGGTCTTTTGCGAAAAGTATAGGCAATACATGGATGTGATTACCTTCACGGCAGTCCTTGTAGTAAGTGGTTATAATGTAGTCGCCAGGTTCAAGATTGATATTCAATGAAACGTGTCCGTCATCGTTAGTGTAGCGGGTGTAGATTCTTCCATGAATATTGAACGTAACTTCTTCGCCGGCACCTACAGGATTTCCATCGTCACCAATGATTCTAACTGCAAATTGGCTACCATTGCGATAATACTTAATCAAGTCTTGATTTTCTGTGATTTGTGAGTATACGATAATGGTATTCGTACGCATTTCACCGGTAACCGGATTGATTGCGGTTAGGATATAGGTTCCTTTCTCCAAGTTAATATTTAACTTAGCCCAACCGCTTTCATTGGTTGTTCTGGTGTAGAAGACACCATGTATGTTGAACGTAACGTCAGTATTAGCCAATGGATTTCCTTCTCCATCAACAAATAGCGCATAGTATTGGGTTCCATTTCTGAACACTTTGACTAGGTCATTTGCGTAAATGGTAGGAAGAACGTTCACACCGGACATTGTGCTGGTTGAATTGAATTTCTCATTTCCATTGAATACGACAAATGCAGTGTAATTGTTACTGTTCAGATTTAAAGCGATTGATGCAGTTCCGTTTTCATCGGTTGTTCTGTTATAGGTCACTCCATTGATTGTAATGGATATGGATGCGTCAGCTATCTTATTGCCATTCAAGTCTTCAAGATATACGTAGAACCTTTCAGGACCGGAATAATACTTGACAACGTGAGGAGCAGTGATTATAACCCTGTTCTTGACGTTGATTTCCTCATCGTACTGTTTTGGAGCGTACTTGTCGTCTCCACCGTAGATTACAGAGACATTGTGAGGACCTGAAGTCATGTTAGGATCATAAATGGTAACTGTTCCATTGACAATTTCACCGGTGAAGTTTTCACCGTCCACAGTTACGGTAACGTTACCTGTTGCATCTTCAGGAAGACGTATGATGAGTTCTTTACCGTTTTCAGTAACATCCATTGTATAATCCTTGACTTTATTTACTACAACAAAGTCTGAAGTAGTATTTGAATTATGCCTGATATCTCCAGGGTAATAAGCTACAATAGTGTAGTTACCTGCAGTTAAATTGGAAACCGTGAATTTAGATATTCCATTAATTACTTCTGCCGTGTAGTTATTGCCGTCGATTTCAATGGTAATATTGCCTGTAGCGCTGCTCAAGACAACAACAGTTACAGGTAAATCCTCACCAACAGTTATATTGTGTGTAATAATATCGATTGGAGTTGATCCTTTATCTGATATGTCAAACATGGTTGAATTTTCAAGGGTTGAATATTTGTCATCACCAGGATAAGTGACAGCGACATTGTGTTCACCGATTGGTAAATCATTTATTTCTAAGGTAGCTTTACCATCAGTTACGTTTGCATAGTATCCTACGCCGTCAACATCAACAAACACTACTCCATTAACATCTTCAGGCATTGTAACATCGATTGTAGCTTTGTTTCCATCAACAGTTACATCCAACTCAATTGGATAATCATCCACTTTAGGTACTTCAACATCAGTTGAGTTGTAATCAGGTGCATAATTGTCATCACCAGAGTAAATTACCTCAACAGAATGATTTCCTGCAGTTAAATTGCTAATATCAACAACGATTGGAGAATCTGTTGCGTTAGCTATGGTAACGACTTCACCATCAATAATGACAGTCACATTACCAGTAGCGTCATCAGGCAATTCGATTGTAATTTCATCTTCTGAAACATCAACTTTCATATCAGCATCAGCCTTAGCCTTAACATTGAATATAGTACTGTTTGATCTAGAATTATAAATATCATCAGCAACAAATGTAGCGGTAACATCATAATCACCAGCAACTAATCCACTGACAGTCAATGCACCTTTACCACCAGTAACATTCACATAATAACCAGTAGAACCAACATTAACCAAAACAACACCATCAATAGCCTCAGATAAACTAATATCAATGACCTCAACATCACCAACAGTAATATTCTGAGCACCAACAACAATACCTAAATCAAGTTTAGGAACCTCAACAGTCGTAGA
>NZ_FMXB01000024.1:0-1610 GCF_900103415.1 Methanobrevibacter millerae | reverse complement strand
GCATCACCAGGCAACTCAACAGTCACATTATCATCACCAATATCCACATTCATATCAGCATCAGCCTTAGCCTTAACATTAAATGAAGTAGTATTTGATTTAGTGCCGTATAATTCATCACCTAAATAGGTAGCGGTAACGTCATAATCACCAGCAACCAAACCACTGACAGTCAATGAACCTTTACCACCAGTAACATTTACATAATAACCGGTAGAACCAACATTAACTAAGACAGTACCATCTTCACTTTCAGATAAGCTGATTTCAATTATTTCATCTTCACCAACAGTGATATTTTGAGCTGTTACAATAATGTCCAAATCACGTTTTTCAACAGTGAATTTGGCAGTATTATTGCTGCTTAAGTAATATTCATCACCGTTGTAAATTGCAGTGACCTCATATTCTCTTGCAGTTAAATCTGAAATTGTAAATGTAGCAACTCCGTTATCTAATTTTTCAGTGTATTCTCTTCCTCTAATAACAACTGTTACATTTCCTGTTGCTCCTGGAGTAACGTTTACATAGATAACTTCATTTTCGCCGACAGTAATATTAGTCACATTAATGCTTAAAGCTGAAGGGGTTTTAGCTTTTACAGTGAATGAAGTCTTATTAGAAGCATTCATATATTTGTCATCACCTTTGAAGTATACTGTGACATTGTGTAATCCTTCGCTTAATCCGACTGCGGTGAAGTTCCCTTTACCGTTTGTAATGAATGAAGTGTAATTGACGCCGTCAATTTCAATGAAAATTACTTCAGTAAGGTCTACGGAGGTAATAATTGTCAATACTTCATCCTGACCAACAATAATATTTTCACCGGCTATTTCAATGTTCGTTTTAAGTTTGGATACAACATATGAACCTGAAGTTTCATTGCTATAATATTTTCTATCTCCAATATAAGTTACGGTTACATCATATTTACCTGTCATTGCAGGAGCAATGCTGTATTTAGCAATTCCTCCTGAAATATCAGCATAGTACTGAGTTCCATTTACATTAATCAATACATATCCGGTTGCATCTTCAGGTAATGTTACAGTAATCTCTTCAATTTCATCAATAGTAATATCAGATACAGACAATTGAGGTATTACTTCATTTTTATATACAGTGAATGTAGTATTGTCTTCAGATCCTAAGTATTTATCATCACCATTATAATATACATGAACCAATATAAGACCCGCATCTAAATCTGAAACAACCAATGTCATGTCATCCAAATACCTGATGTACTGTACACCATTAATGTAGACAGTAATATTTCCGGTAGCATCGGATGGTGAAACTACAAATGTGATTGTTGCGTTTTCACCGACATTAATGTCTGAAATTGGATTAATGACAATTGATGAAGATATTTTTGAAACAGCAAATGAAGTGGATCCTTCATAAACAACTGGAACACCACCGTCTTCTGTAATAAATACTGCTTTAACATTATAATTTCCTGAAGCAAGACCATCCAAGGTTAAGATTGCCTGACTGATGTTTGTAGCAGGATCATATGTAATTGTTCTGTTGTAAGGAGTTCCATCAACATAAATTGTTACATTTCCTGAATATTCACCTTCAGGCAAAGTTACAATAATTGT